>NZ_ALVC01000286.1:0-15628 GCF_000293195.2 Sphingomonas sp. LH128 | reverse complement strand
GCGCGGTAATTGCCGTCGAAACAGACAGGCACGCCGGCGCTTGTCGCCGCGGCGACGGCGGCTTGCGCAAGCGCGACGCCTCCGGGGCCGAGCGCCGGCGTGATGCCCGACAGGTGGAGCAGTCGGGCGCCCTCGAGCGCGGAGGCGAAGTCGAACTGGTCCGCCTTGGAGGTTGCGAACACGGAACCCGCGCGATCGTAAGTGATCGACGAGGGCCTCAGGCCTGCTCCGCTCTCGAGGAAGTAGAGGCCCATGCGGCCGTTTGCGCGGCCCACATGGGCGGTATCGATCCCGGCGGCGGCGAGGGCTGCGCGCGCCTTGTCGCCCAGCGGACTGGACGGCAGGCGCGTCAGCATCTTCACGCCATGGCCCAGCGAGGCGAGCCCCGCCGCGACATTGGCCTCGGCCCCGCCGACGACCATGTCCAGCGCATCGCACTGCACCATCAGCCGAGCACCCGGCGTGGCGAAGCGCAGCAGGACTTCGCCGAAAGTGACGACGTGGCCAGAAGCGCTATCGGTCATCAGCGCGCCAGCCAGCCGCCGTCGACGGCGAGGACCTGACCCGTCACGTAGTCCGATGCCTGCGAGGCGAGGAACACGGCGGCGCCCGCGATATCCTCGGGACGGCCCCAGCGGCCGGTCGGGATGCGCTCGAGGATCTGGCGGTTGCGCGTCTCGTCGGCGGATAGCGCAGCGGTGTTGTTGGTGGTGATATAGCCCGGCGCAATCGCGTTGACCTGCACACCCCTGGGCGCCAGTTCGTTCGCCATCGCCTTGGTGACGCCGGAGACGCCCGACTTCGCCGCCGCATAGCTGGGCACGCGGATGCCGCCCTGGAAGGTCAGCAGCGAGGCGATGTTGACGATCTTGCCGTAGCCACGTTCGGTCATGCCCTTCGCCGCCGCCTGGCTGAGGAAGAACAGGGTCTTGAGGTTGGTGTCTATCACCGCGTCCCAGTCCTCCTCGGAGAACTGCAGCAGGTCGTCGCGGCGGATGATGCCCGCGTTGTTGACGAGGATGTCGACCTTGCCGAGACCCGCCACCGCTTCGTCGATGACGCGCTGGACCGGCTCGATGCTGGACAGGTCGGCCTTGATGTTGACCGCCTTGCGGCCCGTCGCGGCGATCAGCGCCAGCGTTTCGGTCGGCTCCGAGCGGCCTGCCACGGCGACGTCGGCGCCCGCCTCTGCCAGCGCGACGGCGATGGCCTGGCCGATGCCGGTGTTGGCGCCGGTGACGAGCGCGGTCTTGCCCGTCAGGTCGAAGGAAATTGCCATAATACCATCTCGCCACTGCGGACGCCGTCACGCGATACCAGCGTGCGGCGTCCCTGATTATTCGTCGTTGCCTTCGGTGCGGGGCCAGCTCCTACTGGAGCTGGCAGATGTCCAGCACGTTCATGTCGGTGTAGTCGAGGTTCTCGCCGCCCATCGCCCAGATGAACGCATACTTCTTGGTGCCCGAACCCATGTGGATCGACCACGGCGGGCTGATGACGGCCTCTTCGTTGGCGATGACGATGTGACGCATCTGGTCCGGCTCGCCCATGTAGTGGAAGATGCGGTCGTTCTCTTCGGGCAGCTCGAAGTACAGGTAGATTTCCGAGCGGCGGTCGTGGAGGTGCGGCGGCATGGTGTTCCAGACCGAGCCTTCTTCCAGCACGGTCAGGCCGAGCAGCAGCTGCGCGCTCTCGCACACGCCGGGGATCACCAGCTGGTAGATCGTGCGCTGGTTCGAGTTGGCGAGGTCGCCGCGCGCCAGCGGGTTGGCCTGATCGAGCGTGATATGCTTGATCGGCAGCGCCTTGTGAGCGGGAACCGAGGCGATGTAGAAGCGCGCGCCCTCACCCTCGAAGATCACCTCGTTCGTGCCCATGGGGACGTAGAGGCATTCCTTGTTCTTCATCTCGAAGCGCTGGCCGTCGACGGTGATCGCGCCCGGTCCGCCGATGTTGGTGATGCCGGCCTCGCGGCGCTCGAAGAAGGACTTGCCCTCTGCGCTCTTGGGGACGGTCTGCAGCGGCAGGGCAAGCGGCTCAGCGCCCGGAACCGCGCCGCCGATGATGAAGCGCTCGTTGTGCGAGTAGTTGAGGTTGACCTCGCCGGCCTTGAACATGCCGGTGACCAGGTAACGGTCGCGCAGTTCTTCGTTGGAGACACACTCCATCATGTCCGGATGGGTGGCGTGGTACGTCTTGCAGAACACTGTGAACTCTCCCGTTCAGGTCTTGGCGACTTTCGTATCCGCTTTAGGTAACCGGTGTCAACGAGGTTTAAAAGACGCTTCAAAACTCGTCATCCCAGCGAAGGCTGGGACCGCTGGCTGTCTTTAGGCGCGCGTTTGCTGCTGAGGCTTCGACAAGCTCAGCCTGAGCGGGATTTAAAGACCTGCTCTCAATCTGCTCAGGCTGTGCTTGTCGAAGCCCCAGCAGGCATGCGCTGCGAAGGTGGGCATTCAAGGCCACCGGTCCCAGCCTTCGCTGGGATGACGATCCGCCTATGACCGATAGGGCACCGCCGACGCGCGCCGGATCAGGTCCGAGAGGAAGAACGAAGGCTCCGACGCCGCCGAGGCCGGGCGAATCAGCTTCGCCGCCGCCGTGCTCGCCATCGTGCGGATCGGCCAGCGCACCGTCGTCAGCGGCGGCCAGATGTGCGCGGCAGTGGCGGTATCGTCGAAGCCGATGATCGACAGGTCTTCGGGCACGTTCAGCCCCCGCTCGCGCGCGGCGTGGAGGATGCCCGCTGCCATCTCGTCATTGCTGGAGAACACGGCGGTGGGCGGTTCGGCGGCCGACAGCAGCTTCTCGCCCGCCGCCTTGCCCGATTCGAAGCGGTAGGTGCCCCGCGCCGCGATCGCCGGGTCGAGCGTCAGGCCCGCCGCCGCGAGGCCGTCGAGGAAGCCCTGTTCGCGCTCGTTGGCGGAGCGGAAGCCCTCCGGCCCGGCGACAAAGCCGATTCGCGTGTGGCCCAGCTCCACGAGCCAGCCGACCGCCTCGCTCACCGCCTGCCGGTCGTTCGAGGCGACGAGATGTTCGTCGTCGTCGAGCCTCGCCGAGCCCATGCGCACGAGCGTGCAGCCGAGATCGCGGCACAGTTCGGCGAGATCGTCGCGCTCCGACAGCGGTGGCAGGAGCATCACGCCGTAAAGCCGCTGCTGCTCGATGAAGCGGCGGATATCGTCGGCCAGCGTCGGCGAATGGCGGTTCACCGGATGGACGACGAGCGCGAACTCGGTGTCGCGAATGGTGTCGAGAATGCCCTCCTGCACCCCCAGCACCATCTGCGCGTTCGGGTTGTCGTGAATCAGGCCGATCAGGAAATTGCGCCCCATCGCCAGCGCTCGGGCCTGAAGGTTCGGGACGAAACCCAGTTCGGCGATCACCGCCTCCACCTTCTTTCGCGTCGCCTCGCCCAGCAGCGGCGACTTGTTGATGACCCGGCTCACCGTCTTCTTGGACACGCCGGAAATGCGCGCAACGTCGTTGATCGTGGGTTTCTGGCCTTCTGCCATGCGGCGTCCTTATGGTCTTGCGTCGGCGCGTTGGTCGATGGGCCGAATTTTTCCGGCTTGCCTTCAAGCGGGACGAAAGGCAAGATGACACCGGTTACCATTCCATCGCCTGTGCATTTGCATAGGATGGAAAGATGCCGGAACGCTCGCAGGGCGTACCGGCGGGTGACCAATCCGACAGAGCGGACACTCTGTACAGATGGGTCAGGATGGGCGTTTGGATGACACCGGTGTCGCCGGTAATCCAGCGCCGAACTGGCCGAAGCACGGTATTCTTGGGTGTGGGGATTGTTTTGACAGACACGGCAAAGGCAGTCGCCGAAGCATTCGTGACGGCGCGGCGCGAGAAGCGCGCATTGGATTCCTATCCCGGACAAGCCCCCACCGACCTCGGCGGCGGCTATGCGATCCAGGATTTCGCCCTCGCCTTCGACGGGCGCGAGGTCGCCGGCTGGAAGGTCGGCAAGATCAACCCGCCGCTTGACGGACAACTGGGCGCGAACCGTCTGGCCGGGCCGATCTTCACCGACAGCGTGGTGACGGTGGCAGCGGGCGAATCGCCCGAGATGCCCGTCTTCGCCGACGGTTTCGCGGCGGGCGAGGCGGAGTTCCTGCTTCACGTCGCGGCAGGCTGGGACGGCACGGTGCCGCAGGACGACGCGGCCACCCGCGCGGTCCTCGACGCGGTGCACATCGGCATCGAGGTCGCCAGTTCGCCTTACCCGCGCATCAACGCGGACGGGCCGCCGGTGACCGTCTCCGACTACGGCAACAATTACGGCATGGTCATCGGGCCGGTGCTCGAAGGCTGGGAAACGATCGACTTCAACGCGATCACCGTCCGCCTCGACATCGACGGCGAGACGGCGGGCGAGGCCACCACGGCGACAATGCTCGACGGGCCACTGGGCGCGGTGCGCTTCCTGCTCGGCAACCTTGTCGCGCGCGGGATCGACTGCAGCGGCGGCACCTGGGTCTCGACCGGCGCTGTCACCGGGGTTCACGAGGTCGTGCCCGGCCAGCAGGTACTGGCGACTTTCGCGGGCCACGGTACGGTAGCCTGCGGCATCGTCGCGGCAAAACCCGCCTGACAGAACCAATTAGAGCGGCACACGAACAAGACGGTCGCAAGGGAGTAGGGAAATGGATGCAGGAACCGGCGGTACGGTAGGCCAGACGGCAAAAGTCGGGCGCTATCGCTGGGTCGTGGTGGCGCTGCTGTTCGCGGCAACCGCCATCAACTACGTCGACCGTCAGATGATCGGGGTGCTCAAGCCGACGCTGTCGGCGGAGTTCCACTGGTCCGAGTCCGACTTCGCGGGGATCGTGTTCTGGTTCCAGCTGGCCTACGCGGTCGGCTACCTGTCGTTCGGCAAGATCGTCGACACGCTCGGCGCGCGCCTCGGCTACACCGTCGCCATCGTCATCTGGACGGTGAGCCACATGGCGCACGGTTTCGCCACCGGGCTGACCTCGTTCGCGATGGCGCGCTTCGGCCTCGGCGTCGGCGAATCGGGCAACTTCCCGGCCGGTATCCGCGCCGTCACCGACTGGTTCCCGCAGAAGGAGCGCGCCTTCGCGATCGGCGTGTTCAACGCGGGCGCCAACGTCGGCGCGATCGTCACCCCGCTGCTCGTGCCGCTGCTGGTACTGTGGTTCGACTGGCGCATGGCGTTCTTCGTCACCGGCCTGTTCGGCATCATCTGGCTCGCCGTGTGGTGGGCCGTCTACCGCCACCCGGACGAGCATCCGCGCGTCACCGCGGCCGAACTCGCCTACATCAAGCAGGACCCCGCCGACCCGGTCGAGAAGATCGGCTGGAGCCGCCTGCTGGTGGTCAAGGAGACCTGGGCCTATGCGCTGGGCAAGTTCCTGATCGACCCGATCTGGTGGTTCTTCCTGTTCTGGCTGCCCGGCTACCTGTTCGAGCGCTACGACCTCGACCTCAAGACCTTCGGCCTGCCGCTCGCCGCGATCTACCTGATCTCGGACGTGGGCAGCATCGCGGGCGGCTGGATGTCCTCGAAGCTCATCAAGGCGGGGCGCACCCCGAACTTCGCGCGCAAGGCGACGATGCTGCTCTCGGCGCTGTGCGTGCTGCCGATCTGGTTCGTGCAGGGCGTCGACAACGTGTGGGTCGCGGTGCTGGTGATCGGCCTTGCCACGGCGGCGCACCAGGCGTTCTCGGCCAACCTCTACACCCTGCCGTCCGACGTGTTCCCGCGCGGCGCGGTGGGCTCGGTGGTCGGCATCGGCGGTACCGTGGGCGCCTTCGGCGGCATGGGCATGGCGCTGTTCGCGGGCTACATCCTCGACGCCACGCATAGCTACGAGGTGCTCTTCGCGATCTGCGCGAGCGCCTACCTGATCGCGTTGCTGGCGGTCCACGTCCTCAGCCCGCGTCTGGCGCAGGCGCGGGTCTGACCATGGCAATCGACCGCAGGGCTCTGTTCGCCGGAGCCCTCGCGGCTTCGGTGATCCGCACGATACCGGCGACGGGGGCGCAGACGCCCCCGCCGCGTCCGTTTCACGAGACCGGCGAGGTCATCGACCTCTGGCCCGGCACGCCGCCGGGAGCCCCTTCCCCGCTGCCGGTGGAGATCGCCACCGAGCGTTCCGCCAACCCCGCCCAGCCCGACCGCGTGATCGCGGGGATCGCCCGGCCGCGCATCACTGCTTTCCGCCCGAAGTATCCCAACGGCGCGGCGCTGCTGGTAATCCCCGGCGGCGGCTACCGCGAGGAATCATTCGACAAGGGCGGCATCCAGGTCGCGCAGTGGCTGACCGAGCACGGCTACACCGCCTTCGTGCTGACCTACCGCCTGCCCGGCGAGGGCTGGCAGGACCGCTCCAACACCCCGCTCGCAGACGCCCAACGCGCCATGCGGCTGATCCGCGCGAAGGCGGCCGCCTACGGCATCGTGCCCGAGCGGGTGGCGGTGATGGGATCGTCGGCGGGCGGCCACTTGTGCGCCGACCTTGCCAGCCGCTTCGCATTTCCCGCCTACGCGCCGGTGGACGCGGCGGACAGGCTCTCCGCCCGGCCGTTCTGCGCCGCGCCGCTCTATCCGGTGGTGAGCATGGACCGCGCCATCGCCCATGCCGGATCGCGCGAGAAGCTGCTCGGCCCGAACCCGACGCCCGCCGTCGAGGCGGCGCGTTCGGTGGATCGCAACGTGACGCCCGAAAGCCCGCCGCACTTCGTCGTCCATGCCGAGGATGACGCCACGGTGCCCGTCGAGAACTCGCTGCGCCTGCGCGCGGCGCTGAGAAAGGCGGGGGTGAGCGTGGACCTGCACCTCTTCGCCGAGGGCGGGCACGGGTTCAACTTGTGGAACATCGCGGGCAAGCCGGTGGCCGCATGGCCGGGCCTCTGGCTCGACTGGGCGAGCCGCGTGGGGCTCGGCTGACGTCGTCCCGGGCTCGACCCGGGACCGCTGACCGTGACCGGCCCACCTTTCGTGGGAACGCCCTGCGCGCGAGCACGCGCCTGAAACGTGGTCGTATTTGACTGAAGCACCATTCGTCATCCCGCGATGGTGGGGACCCATCTGATGTCCGTGCAACAGGCGCCGTCAGGAGATGGGTTCCCGCCTTCGCGGGAATGACAATGATACCGTCAAAGTTGATCACCCCCTCGGGGCGCGCTGCTTGCGAAGCAAGGTGGGCTGGTCACGGCCAGCGGTCCCGGATCAAGTCCGGGACGACGTACGCGCCCTCCTCTCTTGCACATCTCATCGACAGAGCTGCACAATCCATCTCCGATTGATCGCCTGAACCGATGAGCCCAATCGGATCATCGTGCTTACAATCGTCACACCCCCGGCCTATCTGAGCTTCACCAGTTTCAACCACCCAACTGAGGGAACTACATCCATGGGTATCGTCGGCAGCACCATCAAGCCGTTCAAGAACACCGCCTTCCAGGCCGGTAAGGACTTCTTCGACGTCACCGAAGGCGACATCGCGGGCAAGTGGGCCGTGTTCTTCTTCTACCCGGCGGACTTCACCTTCGTGTGCCCGACCGAGCTGGAAGACCTCGCGGGCGAATACGCAACGCTTCAGGGCCTGGGCGTCGAAGTGTTCGGCGTTTCGACCGACACGCACTTCAGCCACAAGGCATGGCACGACACCTCGGACGCCATCGGCAAGTGCACCTACGCCTTCCTCGGCGACCAGAACCACAACCTTGCCAACAACTTCGGCGTGCTGCGCGAAGGCGTCGGCCTGGCTGATCGCGCGACCTTCGTGGTCGATCCGGACGGCGTGATCCAGCTGGTCGAAATCACCCCCGAGGGCGTGGGCCGCAACGCCAAGGAACTGGTCCGCAAGATCAAGGCCGCCAAGTACTGGCGCGAGCACCCCGGCCAGGTCTGCCCGGCCAAGTGGGAAGAAGGCGAAGCCACGCTGGCTCCCTCGCTCGACCTCGTCGGCAAGATCTAAGACCCCTGCAAATCCTCCCCGTGGCCGCAGGCCATGGAGAGGTAGCAGCCCCGCAAGGGGCTGACGGAGGGGGCGGGCCGCAGGGCCGCAGACGTCGCATTGCAGACGGGACCGCCCCGCCCCCCTCCACCATCCTTCGGATGGTCCCCCTCCCCGCTTCGCAGGGAGGATTCCCAACAAAGGAAACCTGACTCATGCTCGACGCCAACCTGAAGCAACAGCTCTCGCAATATCTCGGCATGCTGCGCGAGCCGATCGAGCTCGTCGCCTCCCTTGGCGATGACGCAAAGTCCACCGAGACCCGCGAGCTGCTGACCACCATCGCCTCGCTCTCGGACAAGGTCACCGCCACTTTCGACGGCGACGATGCGCGCCGCCCCAGCTTCATCATCCGCCGCGCCAGCGACGCCAGCGCCTGGGTACGTTTCGCCGGACTGCCGCTCGGCCATGAATTCACCTCGCTCGTCCTTGCCCTGCTGTGGACCGGCGGCCACCCGCCCAAGGTCTCGGACGAAGTTCTGGAGCAGGCCAAGGCCCTCGAAGGCTCGCTGACGTTCGAGATGTACTTCTCGCTCTCGTGCCACAACTGCCCCGACGTGGTGCAGGCGCTGACGCTGATCGCGCTCAACAACCCGCACGCCGACGTGACCCTGATCGAAGGCGGCACGTTCCAGGCGGAGGTCGAGGAGCGCGGCGTGATGGCCGTGCCCGCCGTCTTCCTGAACGGCGCGATGTGGGGTTCGGGCAAGATGAGCATCGAGGAAATCCTCGGCAAGCTCGACACCGGCGCCGACGCCAAGGCCGCCGCCAAGCTGGCCGAGAAGAAGCCTTTCGAGGTGCTCGTCGTCGGCGGTGGTCCCGCTGGTGCCGCAGCCTCGGTCTACACCGCGCGCAAGGGCTTCAGCACCGGTATCGCGGCCGAGCGCTTCGGCGGTCAGGTGCAGGACACCATGGGTATCGAGAACTTCATCTCGGTTCCCTACACCGAGGGCCCGAAGCTCGCCGCCGCGCTGGAATCGCACGTCGCTGAATACGACATCGACGTGATGAACCTGCAGCGCGCCGAAAAGCTGATCCCGGCGACGGAACTCGGCGGCTATCACGAAGTCGTGTTCGCCAACGGCGCTTCGCTGAAAGCCCGCTCGGTGGTGCTGACCACCGGCGCGCGCTGGCGGAACCTCGGCGTGCCCGGCGAGGCCGAGTACAAGAACAAGGGCGTGGCCTATTGCCCGCACTGCGACGGCCCGCTGTTCAAAGGCAAGCGCGTGGCGGTGATCGGCGGCGGCAACTCGGGCGTCGAGGCGGCGATCGACCTTGCCAACATCGTTGGCCACGTGACGCTGATCGAATTCGACGCCAAGCTGCGCGCCGACCAGGTTCTGGTCGACAAGCTGAAGTCGATGAAGAACGTCGATATCTTCACCAGCGCCCAGACCACCGAGGTCGAAGGCGACGGCGAGAAGGTCAACGCGCTGGTCTACAAGGACCGTAATTCGGGCGAAGAGCGCAAGGTCGAGCTGGAAGGCGTGTTCGTCCAGATCGGGCTGGTGCCCAACACCGAATGGCTGAAGGACTCCGGCGTGGAACTGACGGCGCGCGGCGAGATCGTGATCGACGAGAAGGCCGCCACCAACCTGCCCGGCGTGTTCGCGGCGGGAGACGTGACCACGGTGCCTTACAAGCAGATCATCATCGCCATGGGCGAAGGGTCGAAGGCGGCGCTGTCCGCATTCGATTACCTGATCCGCAACGAGGCTCCCGAGGAGATCGCGCAGGCGGCTCAGCAGGCGGCCTGAGCTTCAGCGTTCCAACGAGAGGCGGGCGGGGATCGCGAGATTCCCGCCCGTTTTTCGTGTGCGGATGGGGCTTCGACAAGCTCAGCCTGAGCGGTTTTAGAGGTGTTCTCTCCATTCCGCTCAGGCTGAGCTTGTCGAAGCCCCCGCAGTGCTCATCGTCGTCCCGGACTTGCTCCGGGACCGCTGGCATATCTTGAGGCGATAGCTCGCAGGCGCGCGCTGCAACATGGGCCGTTCACGGCCAGCGGTCCCGGAGTAAGTCCGGGACGACGAAAGCGCCCAAGGCAGTTTGAACGAAGCCTCACCCCACCCCGTCGATATGCCGCTTCAGCCCCGCCTCCCACATCGCGATACGCCCCGAGCGCACCGCCCCGTCCATATCCGGCGCGAACCGCTTCGACGCGCTGCCCATCGCCACCGCGTCCTCCAGCGAGGCATGGAGGCCAACCCCGACCCCCGCCAGCATCGCCGCGCCCAGAGCGGTCGTCTCGATATCCGCAGGCCGCTCCACGGGCAGCGCGAGCACGTCGGCCAGATCCTGCGCCATCCAGTCGTTGGCGCTCATCCCGCCGTCGATGCGCAGCGAGGTCCACGCCGCGCCGTCGGCGGCGAAAGCGGCCTGCAGATCGTGGCACTGGTGCGCCATCGATTCCATCGCCGCGCGCACGATATGCGCCCGGCTGGTCCCTTGCGTGAGCCCGGTGACGACGCCCTTGGCATCCGGCTGCCAGTGCGGCGCGCCCAGCCCCGCCAGCGCGGGCAGGAACAGCACCCCGCCATTGTCCGCCACCGCGCGCGCCAGCGTCTCGCTTTCCGCCGCCGTTCGGATCACGCCGAGTTCGTCACGCAGCCACTTGATGAGGCTCCCCGCCACGAAGATCGAGCCTTCCAGCGCATATGTCCGCCGCCCGCCCTGCTGGCACAGCACCGTGCCGAGCAGCCGATGCGAGGAACGCGGCAGGGTCTCGCCCATGTTGGTGAGGATGAAGGCCCCGGTGCCGAAAGTGGCCTTGGTCTGACCCGCCTTGAGGCAGTGCTGGCCGATCGTCGCCGCCTGCTGGTCGCCCGCAAGCCCGCTGATCGGGATCGGCGCGCCGAGCAGTTCGGGATCGCAAGTGCCCACCGTCCCCGCCGTA
Source organism: Sphingomonas sp. LH128 (assembly GCF_000293195.2). NCBI lineage: Bacteria > Pseudomonadati > Pseudomonadota > Alphaproteobacteria > Sphingomonadales > Sphingomonadaceae > Sphingomonas > Sphingomonas sp. LH128. The sequence goes on along the minus strand of NZ_ALVC01000286.1, from coordinate 4,738 downwards.
TCGACGATCCGGCCCAGCGCGCTGCGCGGCACCCCGAACAGGCCGAGCAGGTCGTCGTCCCAGTCCGCGCCGTCCAGCGCCATCAACTGCGTACGGCTGGCGTTGCTGGCATCGGTGACCTGCAAGCCCCCGGTCAGCTTCCAGACCAGCCAGCTCTCCACCGTCCCCAGCGCCAGCCGCTCGCCGAGCGCACGCGCCTCGGGCACGTTGTCGAGCACCCAGCGCATCTTGGTCCCGGAGAAGTACGGATCGACGACAAGGCCCGTCCGCTCCTGCAGCATCGCCTCATGCCCGCCATCGCGCAGCGTAGCACACATCTCGGCGGTGCGGCGGTCCTGCCAGACGATGGCGCGGGTGATCGGCTCGCCGGTCTGGCGATCCCAGGCCACCACCGTCTCGCGCTGGTTGGTTATGCCGAGCGCGGCGATGCGGTCCGCGCCGCCGACCTTGCCGATGACCTCGCGCGCGCAGGCGAGGGTCTTGTCCCATATCTCGGCGGCATCGTGCTCGACGCGGCCGGGGGCGGGATAATGCTGTGTCAGTTCCTGCTGCGCGACGTGCAGGACCCTGCCGTCCGCGCCGTAGACGATCGCCCGCGTCGAGGTGGTCCCTTCGTCGAGGACCAGAATGTGTTCGCCGTTCACTTGCTCACTCACCCATGTATGTTTGCAGTCGCGCGGCTTGTGCCGCGTCGAGCCGGAGGCCCAGCTTCGTGCGGCGCCACAGCACGTCCTCGGCCGTCCGCGCCCATTCGTTGGCCTTGAGGTAATCGACCTCCGCCCCGGTCAGGCCGTGGCCGAAGTCCTCGCCCGGGTCCACCGCCAGCCATTCCCGCGCCTTCGTGCCATAGGCCCGCGCCACGCGGTCCAGCGTCGCCGCATCGAGGCGCGGGTATTCGCGCGCGAGGTCGGCCTTCAGCGCATCGATCGCACCCATCGCGAAATCGCCGCCGGGGAGCGGCGCGGTGGCGGTCCAGTCCTTGCCGGAGAGCGCCGGGACCAGCGGCTGCAGCTTCTCCACCGCATCCTTGGCGAGATGACGATAGGTCGTGATCTTGCCGCCGAACACCGAGAGGAACGGCGCACCGCCCTCCCCGTCCAGATCAAGGTCGAAGTCGTAGCCGCGCGTCGCCGCCTCGGGCTTGCCGGAGCCGTCGTCCACCAGCGGGCGCACGCCGGAATAAGTCCACACCACATCGGCCGGGGTGATCGACTTGGCGAAGTAGGCATTGGCCGCCTCGCACAAGTAGGCGATTTCCTCCTCGCTCGCCTTCACCTCGCTCAGCGGGCCGGTGTGGTCGCGGTCGGTGGTGCCGATCAGGGTGAAGTCGTGCTGGTAGGGGATCGCGAAGAAGATGCGCCCGTCGGGGATCTGGAAGAAGTAGGCGTAAGGATGCTCGAAAAGTCGCGGCACGACGATGTGCGAGCCGCGCACCAGCCGCATCGCGCGCTTGGTGCGCTCACCGGCGCGGCCGACGAGGTCGAGCACCGATGGCCCCGCCGCGTTCACCACCGCCTTCGCGCGGAACGTGCCGCCGGACGTGTGGATGGTCCAGACGCCGCCCTCGCGCTCCAGCTTCTCCACGCCAGTGCGGGTCAGGATCGTCGCGCCCCGGTCCGCCGCGTCGCGGGCGTTCAGGACCACCAGCCGCGCATCGTCCACCCAGCCGTCGGAATAGACGAAAGCCTTGCCGAACCCCGGCTTGAGCGGTTTGCCCGCCGGGTGCCGGTGCAGGTCGATGCTCTCGGTCGCGGGCAGCGCCTTGCGGCCGCCGATGTGGTCGTAGAGGAACAGGCCGAGGCGCAGCAGCCAGCGCGGGCGCAGTCCCTTCACATGCGGCAGCACGAAGCGCATCGGGTGGATGATGTGCGGGGCGATCCGCCACAACCGCTCCCGCTCGGTCAGCGCCTCGCGCACGAGGGCGAACTCGTAGTGCTCCAGATAGCGGAGGCCCCCGTGGATCAGCTTGGTCGAGGCGGACGAGGTGCCGCCCGCCAGATCGCCCTGCTCCAGCACCAGCACCTTGGCGCCCCGCCCGGCGGCATCGCGCGCGATGCCGCAGCCGTTCACGCCGCCGCCAATGATCGCGATGTCGTAGATTTCGGTCATTAAAAGCTCACAAGATCATCATGCTGAAGGCCATGGCGACCACCAGCGAAGCCAAAGTCGCCGCCACCACCGGCATCGCCGCGCGCCAGCCCATCTGCATCACCAGATCGAGGCGCGAGCGCATCGCAGTGGCCGTCACCGCCAGCAGCAGCAGCGTCTTCGACAGCGTCAGGTTCAGGTGGACCACGAAAGCCGGGATCGTCACCAGCGAATTGAGCACCACCACCGCCAGAAACAGGGTAATGAACCAGGGCATCGCAAGTTTCCGGATCCAGTGGCGCTCCCCGGCATCCTCGTCCGTGTACATCAGCGAGACGACCGCGACGATCGGCGCCAGCAGCGCCACGCGGGAGAGCTTGACGATGGTGGCGTAGCTGCCCGCGATGTCCGAATAGGCATAGCCGCCGCCGATCGCCTGCGCGACGTCGTGAATCGAGGCGCCGATCAGGAACCCCGCCTGCCGGTCGTCGAGGTGCATCAGCCCTGCGAGCGGCGGATAGAACGACATGGCGATCGCGCTCGCCATCGAGATCACCACCAAGGTCAGCGCGAACTGCGCCTGGCTGATCCGCTTCGCCCCCAGAACGCCGAACAGCGCCAGCGCGGCGGAAGCCCCGCAGATCGCCGTCGCGCCGCCTGCAAGGATGCCGATCGCGGTCGAGGCGCCGGTCGCCCGCGCCACCAGCAGCGCCGCACCCATTGCGGCGGCCATCACCATCAGCAGCGCCAGGAATGGCACCGGGCCGAGCGCCACGATCTGCGCCAGCGTCACTTGCGTGCCGAGCACGACGATGCCCCAGCGCAGGCAGGCCTTGGAGGCGAAATCGAGCCCCGGATGCGTGCGCTTCTCGCTGGTCACGAAGTTCAAGGCGAGGCCGATCAGCAGGCCCATCAGGATGATCGGCGCGCCGTAGTGCTCGGAAAGCCAGGCGGCGGCGATGCTGGCGATGCCGCAGATGGCGAGGCCCGGCCAGAGCGTCTTCCATATCTCGATACGGCTCGGCTTCGCGGCGGGGCCGTCCAGCTGGGCGAGGAACATCTCGCCGTAAAGGTCGCCTGCGTGTTCTGCGCTCACTGATCCCCGTCCTTTCGCCGCATCTCTCATTTGACGAAGATGCTTGCTTCTTGTTTGGCGCATCTTCGATGAAGATGCTTGCCGTATGTCCTACGTTGTCATATCCATCCTTATGACCACCCACGCAGCGGAGCAAGAGCTTTGCGCGAGGGGGCAGGAAGAATTGCCGCCGACGAAACGGCGGGATAGGGGAGAGCGAGAATGACCATCCATCAACAGACGGCCGTGCCCGAGCACGCCCCTCCCCCGGCGCCCGACTCCGGCCGCGCCGCTATCCGCGCGCAGAACATATTGATTGCGCTGATCTTTTTCGCGACGGCGCTGAACTACGTCGACCGGCAGGTGCTGGCGCTGCTCAAGCCGATGCTGGAAGCGGAGTTCCACTGGGACGACCAGCAGTTCGCGCATCTCGGCTCGATCTTCCAGCTGGCGGCGGCGGCTTCGCTGCTCGGCGTGGGCTGGTTCGTCGACCGCTTCGGCGTGCGCTTCGCGTACGGTTTCGCCGTGGCCTTGTGGAGCCTTGCGGGGATGGCCCATGCGCTGGCCGCCAGCGTGCAGCAATTCGTGATCGCCCGTGCCGTGCTGGCGACCGCCGAATCGGTCAACACCCCCGCCGCGATGAAGACCGCGGCGATCTACCTGCCCGCCGCGCGCCGCTCGGTCGGCATCGGCATCATCAACACCGCGCCCAACATCGGCGCGATCCTCACCCCGCTCATCATCCCGCCTTTCGCGATGGCGTTCGGATGGAAGGCCGCGTTCCTCGTCACCGGCGGGCTGGGCCTTGTGTGGCTGGCCTTGTGGAAGCTCAACACCGCGAAGCTGACGCCCATCGCGGGACAGGCCGCGACGACACGCGGCAAGGTCGAATGGGGCGCGATCCTGTCCGACCGCCGCAGTTGGACGGTCATCGGGGCCAAGGCCTTCACCGATCTCGTCTGGTGGTTCGTGCTGTTCTGGACGCCCGATTTCTTCGCGCGCCAGTTCAATCTCAGCCAGGGCGAGCTGGGCTGGCCGATCGCGGTGATCTTCATCCTCGCGGCGCTCGGCGCGGTATCCTCGGGCGCGCTTTACCCGGCACTGCTGCTGCGCGGGGTCTCGATGAACCTCGCGCGCAAGGGCTCGATGCTGGCTTATGCCCTCGTCGTGCTGGTGATGCCGCTGGCGCTGCTGGCGAGTAATCCGTGGGTGGCGGCCGTGTGCATCGGCCTCGGCCTGTTCGCGCATCAGGGCTTCTCCACCAACATCTTCGGCATGGCGACCGAGATCATCCCGGCGCGCCGCATGGCCACCGTCATCGCGCTGGGCGCGGTGGCGGGGAACCTGACCGGGACCGGGATCATCGAGTTCGCGGGCTGGTCGCTGAAATCGGGCCTCGGCTACGGCCCGCTGTTCGTGGTGTGCGGCGCGGCCTATCTGGTGGCGACGGCCTACATCCACCTGATGCAGCCGAAGCTGGCGGCGGCCGAAGGTTGACGTCGTCCCGGCGAAGGCCGGGATCGCTGGCAGTGCTTGAGGCGATCGCTTTCGTTGGGGCGCCCTGACGCGAGGTGG
>NZ_ALVC01000285.1:0-79607 GCF_000293195.2 Sphingomonas sp. LH128 | reverse complement strand
GCCATCCTGCGCCCGCTGCATCAGGGCGGGCCATGCCTCCTCTCGCGGCGCATCCTCGAGCGGCAGTTCGTCCGTCACGCGGGGGCCACGCAGCCTCCGGCATGGTCGGTCGGGATCGCATTCATCGTCTCGTCAAACCTTCTTGCCAGACGCCTTTCGCAAGGCATCGGTGGCGGTCTTCGTGTCCAGAACTTGCGGCAGTATCACCGGATCGCCGCCCTTGGCCGGATAGACCAGGTAGAGCGGCAGCCCGGATCGGCCGAGTTGCATCATAGCCTGCTCGATCCGCGCATCATAGTTGGTCGAGTCCGCCACCATGTAGGTCGCGCCGGTGTCGGCGATGGCGGACTTGAACGCGGCGGTGGACAGCACGGCCTTTTCGTTGACCTTGCAGGTCAGGCACCACTCGGCCGAGAAATCGACGAAGACCGCGTGACCTGACGCTTGTGCCTTCGCGACCGCTTCGGGTGACCAGGGCACCGGTCCGTCGGTCACCGGCGCTGCGGATGCCTGTGTCTGTACGGGTGCGGCAGGTGTTTGCAGGGCGCCTCCCGGCATGGCGAAAAGCGCACCGATCGCGGCCGCACCGACAACGGCGACGGTGTGCAGCGCACGCGCGGGACGGCCGGACATCGTGCGCCTTTGCGCCATGCCATAGATCCAGCAAGAGAACGCCAGCAGCAAGGCGCAACCGAGCATCAGCGCCAGCCCCGCGCTGCCCGTCTGCTGCGCCAGCACCCACAGCAGCCATGCGGCGGCGGCGAGCATCGGAAAGGCCAGCGCGTGCTTCAGCGTCGTCATCCAGACACCGGGTTTCGGCAGGCGCCGCGCCAGCGCCGGGCTGAAGGACAGCGCCGTAAACGGAGCTGCCACGCCTGCGCCCAGCGCCGCGAAGATGGCGAGCGCGGCAAGCGGCGGCTGGACGAGTGCAAAGCCGATGGCGCCTGCCATGAACGGACCTGCGCAGGGCGTCGCCACGACCACGGCCAGCGCGCCGGTCAGCGCCGCGCCGAGCAGGCCGTCCTTCCCGTCCATCGTCTGGCCCATGCGCTGCAGGCCCAGACCGAACTCGAAGAGACCGGCAAGATTGAGCGCGGAGCCGAGCAGCACCAGCACCAGCAATGCGACCACGAGCGGTGACTGGAGCTGGAAGCCCCAGCCCACCGCCTGGCCGCCGGCGCGCAAGGCAATCAACGTGCCGGCCAGCGCCAGCATCGCCAGCAGGGTTCCGCCGAGGAACGCCAGCCCTTCTCGTCGCATTTGTCGTGGGTCGCCGCCTTGCCGCGCAAGCCCGAACGCCTTGAGCGAGATGATCGGGAAGACGCAAGGCATCAGGTTCAGGATCAGCCCGCCCAGGAAGGCGGACAACAGGGCAACAAGCATGACGGGGCCTCTTGGCGACAGGAAGGATCGATCGTGGAGGAAAAGGTCAGCCGTGCTTCGCTTTCCACGCACGCACCGCGGCCATCGTCTTCTCGATGTGGGCCTGCGGGTTCATGTCCGTGTAACTGAGCAGGATCGTGCCGTTGGGGGCGATCACGAACGAAGTGCGGTTGGAGATCGTCTGCTTGCCGCCCTGCATCGTTGCGTCGAACCTGGCGGCGACCTTGGCGTTCGGGTCGGCGGCGACGGCGAACTGGTTGCGGCATTCGGACTTCGAGAATTCGGCGACACGCTCGACATTGCCTGCGGTCACGCCGATCACGCTGGCGCCCAGCTTCTTGAAATCGCCGGTGGCTTCGGCGAACAGGTGCGCCTCTACCGTGCAGCCGGAAGTGAAGGCGGCGGGGAAGAAGTAAAGCACGACCGGCCCCTTCTTCAGCGCCTTTGCCAGAGAGAGGTCGAAGGGCTTGCCGCCCAGCGCGGCGTGCAGCGTGAAGTCAGGGGCCTTGGCGCCTTGCGGCAGGGCGGCGAAGCTCTGGCTCGGCACGGCGGCCGCGAATAGTCCAACGGCCAGCGACAAGGCGAAATTCTTCCGGATTTTCATCGGCTCTGCTCCAACGGGTATCATGGCGAAGGCGCTCCGATCGGGGGCCTTCCCATGGCTGTTCGCCGGTGCGCGGCAAAAAGTTGCGGTCCGAAAATCACTCGCCGCATTTTTCTGCCGCAGAGTGGATCCGGGAGACTTCGCTTGCGGATGGACTGCTCGTCCCGAAGCGAATGCGGCTGGGCGCAATTCGTCGCAATATTGATTCCGTCATGCATCCCGCGGCGGCATCGGCCGTTAGAGCGGCATGGCCACCACGACCGACCGCTCGCCCCTGGTGGCCTGCCCCGCACCGCAGGCCGAGCGTTTCGCCGTTGTCCGCTGCCTCACCGAAGCGCTGGCCGCGCCTTTGTCCGATGCCGATGCCACGATCCAGTCCATGCCGGACGCCTCTCCGGCGAAGTGGCATCTGGCGCATACGACGTGGTTCTTCGAGACTTTCGTGCTGCGCGATCATCTTGAGGGCTACCGTCTGTTCGACGAGACATGGCCGTTCCTTTTCAATTCCTACTACGAGGCGGAAGGGCCGCGCCATGCGCGCCCGCAGCGTGGAATGCTCTCGCGCCCCTCGCTGGACGAGGTGCTGGCTTACCGCGCCCATGTCGATGCGCATGTGGAACTGCTTCTGGATCGCCCCGAACTTGCCGCGCTGATCGAACTGGGACTGAACCACGAGCAACAGCACCAGGAACTGATGCTTACGGATGTGAAGCATGCGCTTTCCCTGAACCCGCTGGCTCCTGCCTATGCGCCTTTGCTGGAGCGCGGCGCTTCGCCAGCGGCACCGATGGAATGGCAAAGCCAGGAGGGTGGACGCTATCGCATCGGCCATGAAGGTGGCCGGAGACCGGGCGGTTTCGCCTTCGACAACGAAAGTCCGGCGCATGACGTGCTGCTGGAGCCTTTCGCCCTCGCACGTCGTCTCGTGACCAACCGCGAGTGGGCGGAATTTATCGCCGATGGCGGCTATCGTAACCCGGCCTTATGGCTCTCGGACGGCTGGGCGTGGATCAATGCCGAGGGCATCGCGGCACCGCTCTACTGGCGCGGCGAAGCGGCCTTCACGCTGTCCGGCCTCCAGCCGATCCGGCCCGAGGCGCCCGTAACGCATGTCTCGTTCTACGAAGCAGACGCCTTTGCCACCTGGGCCGGGCACCGCCTGCCCACCGAGTTCGAGTGGGAAGTCGCCGCAGCCAGCCATGATCCGGTCGGCGGCGCCCAGCTTGACGAGGCTGTCGGCGTCCATCCCCAAGGCTCGCCCGGCCTTTTCGGGGACTGCTGGCAATGGACCCGTTCCGCCTATCTTCCCTATCCGCGCTTCCGCCCGGCGGCTGGCGCAGTGGGGGAGTACAACGGTAAGTTCATGTCCGGCCAGTGCGTACTCAAGGGCGCCAGTTGCGCGACCCCGCGCGGGCATTCGCGCGCTACGTATCGGAACTTCTTTCCCCCCGAGAAGCGCTGGCAGTTCACCGGCGTGCGTCTAGCTAAGGACCTGTAGATCATGGCCACCGCCGTCCGCGAATTGATCGACACCTTCCGCGATGCCTTGCGCGCCCAATTCCGCCGCGACGTGCTGACCGGCCTTTCGCAGCAACGCAAGGCGATCCCCGCCCGCTGGTTCTACGACCATCGCGGCAGCCAGTTGTTCGAGGAGATCACGCGCCTCCCCGAATATTACCCTACACGTGTCGAGACCGGCATTCTCATGGCCCATGCCACGCGGATCGGGCGCATGGTGGGATCGAAGCACCACGTCGTCGTCGAATTCGGTGCGGGCAGCGCAACCAAGACGCCGCTGCTGCTCGGCGCGATCTGGCCCGCCGCCTACGTGCCGATCGACATCTCGGGCGAATTCCTGAGCGAGTCCTGCGAAGCGCTGGCGGCGCGTTACCCGGACCTTCCGATCTACCCGGTCGAGGCGGACTTCAGCCAGCCCGCCACGTTGCCCGCCGAAGTGGGGCAGCACCCGCGTCTGGGCTTCTTCCCCGGCTCCACGATCGGCAACATGGAACCGATGGCCGCCGCCGACCTGCTGCGCTCGATGCGCCGCACGCTGGGCGCGGGCAGCCTGCTGCTGTTAGGCTTCGACCGGATCAAGAGCGAGACGGAACTGGTTTGCGCCTACGACGATGCGCAAGGCGTGACGGCGGCGTTCAACCTCAATCTCGCCGACAGGATCAACCGGGAACTTGGCGGTACGATTCCTCGCGACGGCATCGCTCACCGTGCGGTCTGGAACGACGAACGTGCGCGGATTGAGATGCACATCGCCGCGACGCGCGACATCGACTTCGAGGTCTGCGGCCGCGCCTTCGCCATGGCGGCCGGCGAGACGATCCACACGGAGAACAGCCACAAGTACGACCCGCGCAGCGCCGATACCCTGCTGCTGGCTGGCGGCTGGGAGCCGCTGCAGGGCTTTGGCGATGCCGATGACAAGTTCATGGTGATCCTGGCCCGCGCGATTGGCGACGAATTGACCGCGTGATGCCGCTACCGTCCCGATAGCAGCACGATCGTGCGCGCCATCACGTAGAGGGAGGAAGGCATGGAGCCGAGGTCTGCGGTTTCCTCGCCTAAGGTGTGGGCGTGCTCGCCGCCGAGGCCGAAGCTCTCGACCACGCCCGACTTGCCCGAAACCGCCGCATAGGCCGCGTCGCTGCCGCCGCCGAAAGGCTTGTCGAGGATCGTGATCGGATAGCCGAACTCGCGCCCGGCCCCGGCGGCGACCTTGGCCATTTCGCGGGCCTTGTCGGTGGGGACCATCGGCGGGCGGTTGCGACCCAGAGTAAAGCTCACGCGCGTGCCCTCCACCGCCGGGGCGGCCGCGAGTTGCCGCAGGTGCGCCATCGTGGCGGTGACGTCGGCCTCGTCGATGTAACGGATGTCGGCGGTGGCTTCGGCAAGGTCGGGGATGATGTTGTGCTTCGAGCCCGACTGCGCGATCGTCCAGTTGAACTTGAACCCTTTGGCCGGATCGGAGAGTGCGGCGGTGCGGCCGATGATGTCGGCCGCCTCGACCAGTGCATTGCGGCCATCCTGCGGAGCGACGCCGGCGTGGGAGGCCTTGCCTTCCACTTTGAGGGAAAGCGTGGCGATGCCGCTGGTGGCGAGGATGCGCTGCTTGCCGCCCGGCTCGCAGGAGAGGACGTAATCGTGCTCGGCGCCCAGTTGCTCGATCAGGTGCCGCGATCCGGGGGAGCCGATCTCCTCGTCCGGATTGAACGCGATCGTGATCGTCCCGTAATCGCCGAAGCCCAGTTTTCGCAGCATTTCCAGCGTTCCCAGCGCCACCGCGATGCCGCCCTTGTCGTCGCTGACGCCGGGGCCGGTGGCGATGTCGCCCTTGATCGCGAAAGGCCATTTCGCGGCCGTGCCGGACTGGTAGACGGTGTCCATGTGAGCGAGCAGGAGGAAGCGTGGGCCGCCGTTGTTCGCACGCTTGCCGTGTAGCGTGGCTACCAGCATGTCGCCTGCGGCGGGCGGCACCGGCTTGCGCTCCACGCTGGCGCCAAGGGCGGTCAGGCGCGCGTCGAGATAGTTCGCCATCGCCTTGAGGCCGGGCGCGTCGGACGAGCCGGAATCGATCGAGACCATCTCGCCGAGCTGCCGGATCGAGGCCGGAACCTGCCGCTCCACCTCGGCTTTCAGTGCTGCTTGCGACGGGGTGGCCGCGGCGGCACCCAACGGCACCCAAATAGCCCCTAGCGACACCAGCAGGCTACGGAGCACCCGGCTGGGGCGTTTCAGCCTGCCGGAAAACAGGGATGGGGCGGGGTGCGACATGATAGGGGCTCCTTGGATGTTCGCCGATGCGCAATTCAGGATTCACTTCGGTGTTGGGCTGTGGTTCAGAAGCGGCGCCTGCCAAACGGACAAGGGCGACGCTTCGCAGCGCCGCCCCCACAGTCCATTGGGCCGAACCCGCTGCTTACCAGTTGAAGGTCAGCGACGCACCGAAAGTGCGCGGCGCCTGGTACTGGTAGCGATACGACTGGTAGGTCGTGCTCGTCGGCAGGGCGCCGTTGGCGAGGATCAGGCGATCTTCGAGGTTGCGCACGTAGGCGGTCAGCGTCCAGTTCGCCGCGTCCGGGGTGTAGGTCACCATCAGGTCGGAACGGGTATAGCCCTTCTGCCTGTCGGTATCGAAGTTGTAGATCTGGAAGTAGCTCTTCGATTCGATATGCGTCTGTGCGCGCGGCGTCAGGGTGCCGCCCAGCACGTGGAAGTCGTGCTGGTAGCCCAGGTTGATCGACCAGTCGGGCGACTGTGGCGGACGCTTGCCAGACAGCTGGTAGTTGTAGCCGACCACGGTGCTGCCGTCGCTGCCGTAGACCGGCTCGGCGCGGCCGTCGGCTTGCGCATAGCGCAGCAGCACGCCGCTGGTGCCGGTGGCGAAATCGACGTAGCGGGCATGCGAGTAGGCGATGTAGACCGAGAACTGGTCGTCCGGCGTTGGCTGCCAGATGGTGTCCAGTTCGATGCCCTTGTAGCGCGACTTGCCGGCGTTCAGGATCTGCACCGAGACACCGCCCGCCGAGTTGATGACCGACTGGCTGACCTGCTGGTTGGAGTAGTCGTACAGGTAGGCCGAGAGATTGACCTGCAGCGTATTGCCGAAGAACCGGTTCTTGGCGCCGATCTCGTAGGATTTCACGGTCTCGGGATCGTAGACACCGAGGTCGGTGAAGCCGCCTGCCTTGTAGCCGGTGTCGAACTTGGCATAGACCATGTTCTGCGGCGTGACCTGGTAGTCCAGCCCTGCGTGGAACGTCGTCTTGCTCGACTTGGCGACCTGGTAGCCCGTGGCCGTGCTGTAGGCGCAACTGTCGGTCAGGTCGCAGCGGGTGCTGATGTACGTGTTGTAGTTGGTCGTCAGGATGTTGGTGTGGCGATCCTTCTTATCCTTCGAGTAGCGCGCGCCCAGCGATGCCGTCAGGCCCGGCACGATCTCGTAGGAAGCCTGACCGAACAGCGCCTTGGCCTCGGCGGTGATGTCGGGATAGGTGAAGCGCTGGATGAGGAAGTAGTCGCCATGCATGCTGTCCTGATCGGGGTAATCGGTGAACAGGCCGACGAAGTCGTTGGTCTCGCGGAAGTAGTAGGCGCCGAACTGCCACTTGAACGGGCCGGTCGAATTCGACGACAGGCGTACTTCGTGGTTCCAGGTGCCGACGTCTTCGTACTGCTCGAACGAGATGGTCTGGCGGTTGGTGCCGGGATTGCCGCCGAAGGCATACTTGCGGCCGTATTCGAAGTGGCGATAGCCGCCCTGGTAGGTCAGCGTCGCGAAATCGAGGTCGTAGTCGATCTGCGAGCGCACGTTCCATACGGTGTAGCGCATGAAGCCGCCGTCCGGGCTGTAGAAGCTCTTGCCGTTGCCCTTGTCGGGTGCGGTCAGGATGAGGTCGCCGACGTTGAAGCCGCTGGGAACGTTGGCGGCGGTGTAGGTCTGCAGCGGGAAGCCGTTGATCACGGTGCCGACGCCGTTGTTGTGCGCGTATTCGCCGGTCAGCAGCACGTTGAGGCGAGAGGTCGGCTTCCACAGCACGTGCAGGCGTGCGGCCTTGCTGTGCTCGTCGTCGCCGTCCTTGCCCGGCGTGTCGCGGAAGCCGTTGCGGTCGCGAGTCTGGAACGAGGCGCGGATGGCGAGGTCGTCGGTAAGCGGCAGGTTCACCATGCCCTTGGTCGAGTAGAGATCGTAGTTGCCGATCTCGCCGCCGAGCTGTGCCTTGAAACCGTCGAGCGAGGGCTTGGCGGTGATCACCTGGATCGCGCCGCCGGTGGCGTTGCGGCCGAGCAGGGTGCCTTGCGGACCGCGCAGCACTTCGATGCGCTCGAGGTCGAAGAAACCGGCCTGCAGGCTGGTCGCGCGCTGGAGGTTGAAGCCGTCGATGCTGATCGAGACGGCGGGGTCGCCGATCTCGGTGACGTCACGGCTGGAGACGCCGCGCACCGCGATGATCGGTGCCGCGCCTGAATTGGTGATCGAGACCGAAGGCGCGATGCGGCTGATGTCATCGACGTTGCCGACGCTGTTGCGCTGGAGCGTCTCGGCGCTCAGCACGGTCAGCGAGAGCGGCGTCTTCTGCTCGGTGCTCGGGCGCTTCTCGGCGGTGACGACGATCTCGCTGAGGCCGCCCTCGGTGCTGGCGGCTTCCTGCGCGAAGGCGGGCAGGCTGATCGAACAGGCCGCCGCGCAAACCGCGAAGACGGACGTTCTCGACATAAAGGATCCCACGCTCATGTTCATTCCCCGATTGTCGCATCCCCCGCCTGTTCGATTGTCCGTCACCGATGGGGTGAGGCTGGTCGCGGAAGATGGATATTTTAGATTTGAAGGTTCATGGTATTTCGGTGCGACGCCCGTTGCGGGCTGCCGGTTCGCTCCTGCCTGCTTGTCTTGTGTGTCCTCGCCCTCTCGTTCGTGAGCCTCGTGCTCGTGCGGCACGATGCGGCATTGTCTGGTCGTTACGGTTTCGCGCCGGCCGCCGCGATGATCGTGGCCAGATCGACGGTCAGGCCCTTGACGCTGGGTTCGAGCGCCACGTCGATCCATTCGTCGGGCGAATGTTCGGCGCCGCCGGTGCCGCCAGAGCCTATGGTGATCGCCGGGATGCCCAGGCTCATCGGAACGTTGGCATCGGTGGAGACCTCGATGAAGCGGCCCTCGTAACCGAATGCCTCGGCCGTGCCGAAAGCGATGGCGGCGATGCCCTTCGTTTCGTCGGTATGGCCCGCAGGACGCTTGCCGATGACCTGGAAATCGACGCTGACCTTGCCGCGCGCGGTTGAGCGCGCGGCGTTCTCCTCGTCCACCGCCTTTTGCGCGATGGCACGCAGTTCGGCATCGACGCGTGCGACTTCCTCCGGTGAGATCGAGCGCATGTCGACGTCGAGGAAGACCTGCGGCGGGATCGTGTTCACCGAGGTGCCGCCGCCCACGACGCTGGCCGAGTACGTCACCTTCGGAGTGGCGGGCACCGCGATCTGGTAAAGCCCGGTCACCGTCTTCGCCAGCGGCACCATCGGATTGACGATGCCGAACTTGTCGTAGCTGTGGCCACCGGGGCCGGAGAAGACGATGTGGTAGCGGTTCGAACCGACCCCGCGCGTGACGATCCCGCCCGAGCCCGAACTGTCGATGCTGATGAAGCCGGCGGCTGCCCTGGCGCGCGCGTTCGTGGAGAACAGGTGGCGCATGCCGCGCAAGTCGCCGGGGCCTTCCTCGCCGACGTTGCCGACGAACAGCACGTCGCGGTCGGTCTGTATGCCCGCCTTGTCCATCGCGCGGGCGAGCACCAGCAAGGTGGCGACGCCGCGCGAATCGTCGCCGATGCCCGGTGCCCGCAGCTTCGTGCCCTCGCGCTTCACGGTGACGTCGGTGCCCTTTGGGAAAACCGTGTCGAGGTGCGCGGCGACCACCAGCGGCGGCAGCCTGGCATCGCGGCCGGGACGCAGGCCGATGACGTTGCCGACTTCGTCGATGGAGACCGAGCGGAAGCCGCTGTCACGCATCATCTGCGCCACGAGCCTGCCGCGCTCCGCCTCGCCGAAGGGCGGGGACGGGGTCTGGGTGATCCGGATGATCTCATCGACGAAGCGCTCGTGATCGGCGCGCAGGGACTGCGCGGCGGCCTTGAAAGACGACGTCGCGATAACGCGCTCCACCACCGGCGGGGTGGCTGGCTTGGCAGGGGCAGGCGCTGCGGCGGCTGCTGCCAGAATGGCCATGGCGAAGGGCATTATCTGAATTCTCCTGATGAGCAATCAGGTCACATGATTTGTACGAAATCGCGAGAGTTTGACGCATTGATGATCCGGGATGTTACCCGATTCGGCGTATTTCTCGTACGATTCTACTGTGTGACGATTTCTTGTATTGCAATGTGGATATCGTTTCAAGCCAAAAGTGAATTCACAAAATCCCAATTGACGTATCGGTTTCTGCGGCCGGAAAGAGGAGGGTTTCCGGCCGCAGCCGCGCCTGGGATCGCGCGGGAGGGCGCGCGATCAGCGGGCGACGTAGTGCTCGACGTAGTCGATCGCGCGGCGCAGCTCGCTTTCGGAGGAGCCGCCGGCATATTCGTATTCAAGGATCAGCGGAATGTTCCAGCGGTTCTCGGAGATCGTGCGCACCACGCCCGCGATCGGCGTATCGCCTTCGCCGAAGGGCATGTTCATGCCGAAGTTCGCCTTGCGGTCCTTGAGGTGGACGCTGCAGACCCGCTCGTGGTGCTTGTGCAGGAAGCCCAGGGTGTCGAACCCGGCGGCGGCGAAGTGGCCGATGTCGAAGTTCAGGCGATACCACGGCGACATCGCCAGCCCCTGCTCGAAGCTCTCGGGTGTGGCCAGCTGGTTGGGATCGCGCAAGTTCGAGTGCCCGTGCAGGCCCAGCATCGTGCGGTGCCTGGCCGCGAACGGCACGGTGCGCTTCGCCATCGACAGCGTGGTGGAAGCGGTCATCAGGTTGATGCCGAGCGCCTTCGTGACCGCGAAGCCCCACTCCACTTCGGCGTCGGTGCAATCGTCTTTGAGGCCGAAGTTGAATGCCTGGATCTCGATCCCGGCGGCGCGGAAGCGGCGGCCGATCTCGCGGAAATGGCTGACCGGGGTGGCGAGGCGCCACTGGCGGATGTCCTCGCGGTTCTGCAGCACTTCGGCCGGGCGCGGGCCTTCGGGCGGGCGGCCGTAGAGCGAGGCTTCGGTCGGCTTGCCGCCGGTGAACGCCCAGGGCGCGTTGGCGGAAAGGGCAGGGGGCTGTACGGTCGGCTCGAACAGCTCGATCATGTCGACCTTCAGGTCGCGGCATTCGCGGATCATCTTGTCGACCATGTCGCCCGGCGTCGGCAGCAGGTCGCGCAGGCTGTAGGTCTGCACGCCGATGCGCACGCGGCCGCCAGCGGCGCGCGCGAAGGCGGGCATCGATGCGGCGGCCATGCCGGTAGCGACGGCGGTCAGAAGGGAGCGGCGGCTAAGGTCCATGACAGTCTCCTGAGGTAAGCGGGAAAGGGGTTTCAGCGCTTTGGGCGCCAGAGCAGCAGCGAGGACGCCGACACCACGCAGATCGCGCCGAGGAACAGCGCCACCGGGGTCGGGCTGCGGTAATGGGCGTATAGCGCGGTGGCGATCAGGGGCGAGAAGCCGACGATCAGCGAGGACACCTCGTGCGCCATGGCGAGACCCGAATAGCGTACGCGGGCACTGAACATCTCGCTGTACATCGCAGGCTGCACGCCGATCATCGCCGCATGGCACACGCCGTTGCCGATGACGAAGGCCAGCACGATCAGCGTGGTCGAGCCGGACTCGAGCATCTCGAAGAAGGGATAGGCGAAGGCCAGCATCGCCAGCGCGCCGAACAGGTAGACCGGCCGCCGCCCAAAGCGGTCCGACAGTGCGCCGAACACCGGCATCATCACGCTGTCCGCCAGCATCCCGAGCGTCACCCCGAGCATCAGCGTGTCCACTTCGGCGCCCACTGCCTTGCCGTAAGCCAGCGCGAAAGTGATGAACAAGTGCGAGCCGCAAGTCTCGGCAAGGCGCGCGCCGATGCCCACGACCATCTCGCGCGGGTGCTTTCGCAGCACTTCGGCAAGCGGTGCTTGCTGCGGGCCTTCGGCCTCGGCGGCCTGGAAGTCCGGCGTCTCGGAGACGCGGAAGCGGATGAACAGGCCGACCGCGAAGATCGTGATGCTGACGAGGAACGGCACGCGCCAGCCCCAGCTCGCGAAGTCTTCCGGCGGCAGCAGCCCGGCAAGGTAGAATGCGAAAGTGGACAGCACGAAGCCGAGGCCGACGCCGCTCTGGCTGAGCGCGCCGAACATGCCCTCGCGCCCGGCCGGGGCGTTCTCGGTAATCAGCAGCACGCCGCCGCCCCACTCGCCGCCCGCCGCGATGCCCTGCGCCACGCGCAATGCGACGAGCGCGATCGGCGCCCAGATGCCGATCTGCGCATATGTCGGCAGCAGGCCGATCAGAAACGTCGCGAGGCCCATGATCGCCAGCGTCCAGAACAGCGAGGTCTTGCGCCCGTAACGGTCGCCGACATGGCCGAACACGAGGCCCCCCAGCGGGCGTGCCGCGAAGCCCACGGCATAGCCGCCGAACGAGACCAGCGTGTTGATCAGCGGATCGCGCCCGACCGGGAAGAACAGGTCTCCAAAGACCAGGGCTGCCGCCGTCGCATAAAGGAAGAAGTCGTACCATTCGAGCGTGTTGCCCACGATCGAGGCGGCGATGGCGCGGGTCAGGGTGCGCTTGCGTTCGGCGCGGTCGGAAACTGAATTCACCGTCATGATGCTTGGACCTGCTGCGCCGGATGGGCGATGATGGCGCCCGGCCTGTCCGGGCAGGGCGAGAGGATGACGCACGATCCCGCAGCCACGCCGGGCGCGAGCAAGGCGATGATGCGGACGCCGAGCGGGCTGGCGACGGCCCCTATCCGAAGCGGCCCGCCGGCGACGAGCGCCGGATCGAGCGAGCGGTGGATCGTGCCTTCGCTGACGACAGTGCCGGTGACGGTTTTGTCGCGCACTTCCAGTGCATCGGAAAGGCAGACACGGCAGGCATCGCGCGAAGGGTACTGCGCGGCACCGCAGGTTCGGCAGAACTGGAGCGGCAAGGTCATGGCAGGGCCTCCAGCAGCGCTGCGCCGGTGGCGAGGCAGCGGTCGTAGGTGACCATGCCGTAGCCACTGGCTAGCGCGACGCGCGCGCCCGGCACTTGCGCGCCGAGCGGCTGGCCGGTGACCTGCCGCAGCGCCTCGACGACCGGCAGGAACCCGCCCGCCGCGCCCGCCTGCCCGCAGGACAACTGGCCGCCGCAGGTGTTATGCGGGAAGTCGCCGGTCACGGTAAGGTCTCGCGCGGCGACGAAAGCGGGCGCCTCGCCCTTGGCGCAGAAGCCGAGATCCTCGATTTGCATGGCCGAGATCACAGGGTAGTCGTCGTAAGTCTGCAGGCAGTCGACGTCGCCCGGCGCTATGCCCGCCTGCGCCCACAGGGCATCGGCGTCCATCGCCCAGCCGCCGCGAATGGCGACGGGATCGGCAAAATAGGCATTGTGCCGCTCGATCGCGCCCATGATCCGCGCGCCCTTGAGGCCGAGTTCGCGTGCACGCGCCTCGCTCATGACGAGGAAAGCCTCGGCGCCCGCACACGGCATCACGCAGTCGAACATGTGGATCGGTGCGACGATCGGCGGCGCGGCGAGGTAGCCCGCCATGTCGAGCGGCTTGCCGCCCAGCAGGGCATTGGGATTGTCCGCCGCATTGGCGCGCTGCGCCACTGCGATCCGGCCGAAGTCCTCGCGCCGCGCGCCGAAGCAGCGCATGTAGTTGTCGGTGATCAGCGCGAAGATGCCGTTCGGCCCGGCCTTGCCCTGCGGCAATACGGCTTCGTTCGAAAAGCGGCTGAAATCGCCGACGAGCTTCGCGAACGTCTGCGCATTGGCGGTGTCGGCGGCGATGCAGGCGACCACCGAGGCATCGCCGCACTGCACCGCCCGCGCCGCGCGGCGCAGCGCCATGACCCCGCTGGCGCCGCCGGTCGGCAGCCATTCGATCCAGCGCGGCGACATGTCGAAGTGCTCGGTCAGCGCCACCGTGGTATCCGAGCCCAGCGTGAAGGAGGAACAGGCGAGCCCGTCGATCGCATCCTTGGCGATGCCGCTTGCTTCGACCAGCGCGGCCAGCGCGCGGCCGAAGAACCAGTGCGCCTGGCGTTCGCTGGAACGCTGGTAGGGCACCGTGACCGGACACGCCACGGCGACGCCCTGATAGGATGCAATGGGGGCCACGTCGATCAGCCTTTCTTGCGCTTGAGCGCGCGCAAGTCGAAGGCGCGGCCCTCATCGACGATGGCACGGCCGAGCTTGCGGATCTCGCCGCGCTGCAGCTTTTGCGAACTGGTGGTGGGAAGCGATTCCACGAAAGCCAGATAGCCCGGAATCTTGAAATACTGCAGCGTCTGCAGGCACGAACCGGCGATTTCCGTCGCCAGCGCCTCGTCGCCGTCGCCTTCGATCAGTGCCAGCACCTCCTCGCCGCGGATCTCGTCGGGGACCGGGGTGACGGCGCAATGCGCGACCGCCGGGTGTCGCATCAGCGCGCCCTCGACTTCGACCGAGGCGATGTTCTCGCCCGAGCGGCGCACGATGTTCTTGCTGCGATCGACGAAGAACAGGCTGCCCTGCGCATCCGCGCGCACGATGTCGCCGGTGTGGAACCAGCCGCCTTCCCATGCGGCCTCGGTGGCAGCGGGATCGTCGTGGTAGCGGGTGAAGAACCAGCGGCGCGGATCGTTGCCGCGGGCGCGCACCAGCAGTTCGCCGGGGGTGCCGACGGGAACGTCCTGCCCTTCCTCGTCGACGAGGCGCACTTCGATGTCGTCACCCGCCTTTCCGAAGCAGCGCTGGCCGACGTGACGGGGTTCGTGGCTGGCGGTGATCCACGCCCCCGCGCCGGTCTCGCTCATCGCCCAGGCTTCGATCAGCGGGAAGCCGTAGCGCTCCTCGAACACCGCGTGGTGGCGCGGATCGACACCGGCGCCGAAGGCGAAGCGGATCGCGTGGCCTGCCCACGCCTCGGGCGCGTCGTCGCGCTGGAGCAGGATCGCGGGCATTACGCCAAGGTAATGCACGATCGTCGCGCCGCTTTCGCGCACGGTGCGCCACCAGGTCGAGGCGTGGAAGCGGTCGAGCTGGATCAGGCAGCCGCCGCTGGTCATCGCCGCCATGAACGAGCACGCCAGCGCGTTCATGTGCGTAACCGGCAGCGGCGTCAGGATACGCTCCTCGCCCGGGCGAAAGGTGCAATAACCGCCCAGTTGCGTGTAGTAGGCGCCGATGCGGGTGAAGTAGGCGTTCGACAGCACGCAACCCTTGGGGGTGCCGGTAGTGCCCGAGGTGAAGATCATCGCCGCCTCGCTGCCGGCATCGGCCGGGCCGGGAAGGGCGGGGCGGCCTGGCGGTGGCAGCGTGTCTTCCTCCGCCTCGACGACCGGCACCGTTTGTGCCGCCAGAGCGGCGAGGCGATCTCGATGATGCGGCAGGCACACCAGCATGTCGAGCTTGGCCAGCATCAGGACTTGCGCGAGTTCGCCGTCGCTCATTCCCGAATTGATCGGCGCGATGCCGGAGCCCAGCGCATTGAGAGCAAGGAAGTGCAGGAAGAAATCGGGATGGTTGTCGAGCGCCAGCCCGACGCGGTGGCCATGGCCCAGGCCCGCCCGGGCGTAGCGGTCCCGCAGGCCGGCGACCCGCACCATTGCCTCAGCGTATGTGAACGAGACTGCGGCATTACCGGCCATTGCCTCGGCCGGAGCATGGAGGAAAGGGCGGCCGGCCCAGGTGTCCGCGCTCTGTGCGAAGGCCGCATGGAGTGTGCCGGGGCTTGTGTCGATCTGCATCGGTGCAGGTATCTGGATCATTCATTGTCTCGCGATTCTGGCGATGTCTGGCGGCGCTATGTCGGACCATGTCGGAAGCAATTGCTTTGCAAGCATTGCTAAATGGAATTCATTTCATACTTAAAATTAGTAGGCAAACGGCCCTGGCTTTAATGCGGTCATCCCATGAAGGCGCGACCTTGCGTGGATTCTATGCTCGTCGCGGCGATGAATGCCTCGCGTGCGCGTACCACGAACTGCAGCGTCGCATCCTGTACCAGCAGGGCGTCCTTGCGATCGAATCCGTCGAGCATCCGGGTCAGCAGGTCGAGTACGACGTGCTGCGTTGCGGCGTCGAAGATCGTTGCCCGGCGAACGATCTGGACATGGTCGACGAAGCGGCTGATCGAGGTGGCAAGCCTGCGGTTGGGAACCGCGTCGAGCCAGATCTGCCGGAACCGGTCATTCGCGATCATCATGTTGCCGAGCCTGACTTCCGCGACGGCGCGCCGCGCTTCGGCGAGCGCCTCGCGCAAGGCGACAAGGGCTTCCGGGGCGAGCGTGCGGCAGGCTGAAGCTGCGGCGCGGGGTTCCAGCAGCATGCGCACCTCGAAGATTTCCTCGATATCCTCGTAAGTCAGCCGCGGCAGCACGAAGCCGCGCGTGGTTCCCACCAGGTAGCCTTCGTGGACGAGGCGCAGCAGGGCTTGCCGCACGGGCATGCGCGACAGGTTGAATTCGGCCGCGAGCTTGGAATCGACGATTCTTTCTTCGGGCTCGATCGCACCGCTTTTGATCCGCGCCAGCACGGTGGTGTATACTTCCGAATCCGCGCTATTCAGCAGTGTGCCGGTTTGTGCGGGTGCTTCCTGTTTCATCTTCGTCGTATTCTCCACAACGAGATTCAGAATACACTTTTGAAGTCTCGTGGCAAGGACTGGTTGTCATGGATGCGGGGCGTGCGAAAGCGGTAGCGGCTTCAGGAAGTGGAAGAGATACCGTTTTTTCGTGAACCTGCGCGTTCATCCTCGGTCCATCCCATTATCCCGGCATCGGGATAAAGATCCGGGCAGCGCCGGACGTCAGCTACGTTCGTATAGCGCTTGCGATGGTACTGGCGGGGCAAAGCAGCTTGCGCCAGCAATTCAGCCATGATTGGGAAACTATCCCGCAGCGTCTTTTTCTTGGATGCAAGCGATTGGATTCCCGTCTGTAATTTTTGATTGCCAGCGGGGCACCACATCGGTCGCCAGATTGACACCTCCGACATTTGCTTCGACGAGCGCCCCGCAAATGCGAGTCAGTCGCATTACCAATACGGGGGTTTCAACATGTCCGCAGCAGTCCATCGCCGATCCAGCCAGCGTGCCCGCCATTTGGCGCAGGCCAGTCTCGCCATCGTTTCATGTCTTATCGCTCAGGCCGCCCATGCCGACGAGGCGGGCGCCGAGGCCGGATCGCCGATCGTCGTCACCGCCGCCGGTTATGCGCAGGACATCGTCGAGGCTCCGGCCAGTATCACTGTGATCGACCGGGCTGACCTGCAGGACAAGCGCTTCGGCAACCTGGCGGAAGCGCTGCAGGACGTTCCCGGCGTCGATGTCGGCGGCGAGGCGGGCAAGACCGGCGGCCTCAACATCTCCATCCGCGGCATGCCCAGCGACTATACGCTGGTGCTGATCGACGGCCGCCGCCAGAACGCGCCGGGCGGCGTGACGCCCAACGGTTTCGGCGAGACGTCCACCAGCTTCCTGCCGCCCTATTCCGCGATCGACCGGATCGAAGTGGTGCGCGGGCCGATGTCCACGCTCTACGGGTCGGACGCGATGGGCGGCGTCGTCAACATCATCACCCGCAAGGTCGGCAACCGCTGGGTCGGCACCGCCACCGCCGAGACGACGATCCAGGAGGACCAGCGCTTCGGCAACATCCAGTCGATCAACGGCTTTGCGCAAGGGCCGGTGGTCAAGGACCTGGTCGGCCTGACCCTGCGCGGCAGTGTGTTCCACCGCGAGGGATCGAGCATCGAGATTCCCGGTGATCCGGCACTGACGCTGGGCCGCAACCCGGTGCGCTCGGACATCTACACGTACGGCGGCCGTCTGAGCTTCACGCCGCACGCCGACCACGATCTGTGGGTGGAATTCGACCGCAACGAGCAGACTTACGACAACACCGAAGGCCAGCTCGGCACGCTGGGTTCGGGCGGCTATGCGCCAAGGCAGCAGTTCAACCGCACCAATTACGTCGTTGCGCATAGCTGGCGCATGGGCGACTTCGGCCAGCTCGACACCACCCTGACCCGCAACGACACCGAGACGATCGGCCGCCTGATCCCCAACGGCACGCCCGGCGCCACCCCGGGCAGCGCCCGCAACCTCGAGGCGCGCAACGACATCATCGACAGCCGCTTCGCCGGACGCGCCGGACCGCTCGCCTTCACCGTCGGGGGGCAGTACTGGAAGGCCCGGATGATCGACGGCGTCGCGCCCGCTCCGTTCAAGTTCACCCAGTGGGCGGGCTTTGCCGAGGCGACCCTCACCGTCGTCGATGGCTTCAACGTGACTGGCGGCGTGCGTTATGACGACCACTCGACATTCGGGAACAAGTGGTCGCCGCGCGCTTACGCGGTGTGGAACGTCACCGATGCGCTGACCGTCAAAGGCGGCGTCAGCCGGGGCTTCAAGACCCCGCGCGTCGAGCAGATCGCCAGCGGCATCATTGGCTTCGGCAGCCAGGGCCGCGTGCCGCTGATCGGCACGCCGGGCCTGACGCCGGAGACGAGCACGACTTACGAAGCAGGCATCTACTTCGACGACAAGGGCTTCTTCAGCGGCAACGTCACGCTGTTCAACAACGACTTCGACGACAAGATCGCCACCGGGCCGGGCATTCCCAACTGTACTTTCTCGACCAACCTGAACCGTCCGGGCTGCCTCGACGTCGGCAACTTCCCGAATGTCGATCTTTTCAGCCAGTCGATCAACATCGACAAGGCCCGCACCCGCGGCGTCGAAGTGGCGAGCCGCTTCGCGTTCACGCAGGCGGTCTCGCTCACGGTGAACTACACCTATACCGAGACCGAGCAGCTCAGCGGTTCGGAAAAGGGCCTGCCGCTGGTCGGCATGCCCAAGCACATGCTCAACGGCAACTTGCGCTGGAAGGTGAGCGACGTGGCCAGCCTCTGGGCGCGGGGTGAGATTCGTTCCAGCCGTTATCGCGGCAGCAATGCGCAGCAGGCGGCGGTGGGCGACTTCCGCAGCTATGAAGTGTTCCACCTTGGCGGCTCGTACCAGATCGCGCCCGCATTCCGCCTCGCCGCCACGGTCTATAACGTGCTGAACACCGACTATGCGGTCTACGTGCCGTATGACAGCGGCACCGCCACGGCCTTTACACCCGCTTATTCGATCAACCAGGAGGGGCGCAGGTTGTGGCTTTCCACGGCCGTGGACTTCTGATCCTGCGGATCCGTTCGTAAAGCGCCCGAGCGGTGTCGCCGACATGGCTCGGGCGCTTACGCGCCGGGACGTTCCGGCTGTGAAGCCAGTCAGGCGCGCCCGGCAGGTCCGACAAATCGCATGCCTTTCGCCGTGATCCATCTGGATTTCTCGCGGGCTTGCGGGCAAGCCTTCCGCCCGGCGACCAGCATCATTGCTCGTTGAAAAAGAGAGCGGAATGAAACATGCGAAAGCGGGCGATCCGGCCCAGCCCGGAGCGGACACTGCCGCCAGGCGCTACGGCAAGGGTTCGGCGATGCGGGAGAAGATTCTCGCGGATACCGTGCGGCGCTACTGCTCGGATGCCGCGGCGCCGGTCAGCCTTCGCGCCTTGAGCCGCGAGCTTGGCATCGAAGCGGCGCATGTCCTCTATTACTTCGGAACGTTCGAGCACCTGCTCGAATGCGTGCTCAACCGGTGGGACGAGGAGGCGGCCGGCATCGCTGTCCCCGGCGATGGTGCGCTGGCGGTTCTGAGCCGCTATGTCGCCTCGGTCCGCCGCAACCTGACCGCGCCAGGGGTCGTACGCCTTTATTTCCAGTTCGCTTCCGACGCTCTGGAGCCGGGGCACCCGGCCCATGCCTACTTCACGGCGCGGTTCGAGGGCATCCGGCGCGAACTGTGCGATGCGCTCAAGCGAGGGCAGCAGGCAGGTGTCATCGCACCGCACGTCGATGCTGACTATGCTGCGCAGTCGCTGATCGCCCTGTCGGACGGATTGCAGTTTCAGGCGCTGCTCGGCGGGGCTGTGGATGCCGCAGAGCACCTTGATCGGGCCGTGAGGCAACTTCTCGTGCGACCCGGCCACGATCAGTCGGCTGCGGCCGAAATTCATCGAACGAAACTGTGACCGGCTGTCGCCGCGATGACAAAATTGTGCCGAGGTTTTAAATTTTTAACACTGCATAAAATTAATGACAGGGCGACCGATGGGCTTGTTTCACTAGGGTGCACCCGTCTTTAGGTCTATTTATAGTATTCCGTAAATTCCAGTTTGTTGAAAAATTCTTCTTAGTTTTTTGCGATAATCGATAATATCTTTGGGATTTTTACAAAAATATGATTTTGTAAAAATCGTTTCGAAATATATCCGCCAGACGAATACGCGTCTCAAAGGACTGCTAATTTATTTATCACTGACGCAGTTTATTTCCATCACGGAATCGGACGGGTGCGTCATGTCGCGGCGAAGCATATTATCGTTTTGTATGGTGCCCATACTGGTGGGCATTTCGGTGCCTTCGCCGGAAGCCGCTACTGTGCCCGCCAGCTTGCGCGTGGATGGCGGCGCCATCGCCCAGGCACCGGCCCGTGCCGATGGTGTCCGGGTCTACAAGGGCATCCCTTATGCCGCCGCGCCCATCGGCGAACGGCGCTGGGAGCCTCCCGCTGCGGTTGTCCCATGGCAGGGCGTGCGCAGCACCGATACGTTCGGCGCCGACTGCATGCAGGCGGTGAACGAGAACAGCCCGGCCGAGCGGCCGCGCTCCGAAGACTGTCTTTTCCTCAATGTCTGGGCGCCGGCCAAATCGGGGCGCCACCCGGTATTCGTGTGGATCCATGGTGGCGGATCGCGGGTCGGTTCCGGGGCACAACCGACGTTCGATGGCTCCGCCTTCGCGCGCAAGGGGATCGTCGTGGTGACGATCAACTACCGCCTCGGGCCGCTGGGCTTCCTGTCCACTCCGGAACTGAGCGCGCGGAGTGGCTACGATGCCTCGGGCAACTACGGCTTCATGGACGTGATCGCCGCGCTCGGGTGGGTCCGGCGCAACATCGGCCGCTTCGGCGGCGAGCCGGGCCGGGTCACCATCGGCGGGGAGTCCTCGGGTTCGGTGACCACCAGCGTCATGATGGCTTCGCCGCTTGCGAAGGGGCTGTTCGCGCAGGCAATCGGCGAAAGCGGCTCATCGCTGCGCCGCGCGGAGCCCGCCAGCATGGGCGCCACGACCCTGGCGTTCGAGGAAAAGCGCGGCACCGCGCTGATGCAGGACCTGGGGGCGAGCGATCTTGCCGCGCTGCGCCGGGTACCTGCCGAGCGCGTCCTTGCCAGCGCCGCAAGGCTCGCCAACGGCCAGTTCTACAATCTGCCGGTGGTCGACGGGCACCTGCTACCCGATGCCCCCTGGCGCATCTTCGCCTCGGGAAAATTCAACGACGTGCCGCTGCTGGCGGGCTGGAACGCGGATGAAGGTTCGCTGACGCTGCTTGGTCCGAAGCGCAGCTTCGCGCAGATGCTGCAGGCGACCTACGGCGCCGAGGCGGGCGCAGTCGCACGCCTCTATCCGCATGCACCCGGCGACGACCAGGCAGCTCTGGTCGCGGCAGCAGGGCATCACAACATCGCCTACCCAACCTGGCTCTGGGCTTATGCCGCGGCGCGTTTCGGTCGCGGCCCGGTCTACCTTTACGAGTTCGACCACGCACCGCCCGTGCCGGAGGGAACCTTCGGCACCGGTTTCGACGTGCGCCTTGCCGGCGCATACCACGGTGCCGAGATACCCTATGTGTTCGATACGCTCGAGGCGCAGCAGGGTTGGCGCATCGCCGAGGCCGATCGCGCCGTCGCGCGGCAGATGAATGCCTGGTGGGCGGCGTTCATAAGCACGGGCGCTCCGGGCGGCGAAGGGGCGGCACACTGGCCGCGCTATGTCCCCGGGGAGGCGGCGAGGCGCATGCAGGTTACCGAGCATCCATGGGCTGTGCCAGACCCGGACCGGACGCGGTTCGACGGGCTGATGAAGGTTCACGCGGCGATCGATCCGCCGCTGCCGGGGCCGCCCGCGCCGCGCCGCTGATTACTGAATAACACAAGCAGAAGCCAACGTTGCGAGCACCTCTTCGGGGGAGGGTGGCGCTCGTCCATGACAAATCCAGAGTGAGGACAACGACCATGAAGTTGAGGGATTTCATCAAGCACGACGCTGCGCGGGTATCGATCGTCGCATTGACGGTTTCGGGGGCCATCGCGGGGTCGGCGCCCGCGTTCGCGCAGGAAGCAGCGAGTCCGCCCGCGCAGCAGGAACCCGCGAGCGGCGAGATCTTCGTCACCGCGCGCAAGAGCGCCGAGAGCATTCTCGAGACGCCGATCGCGGTCTCCGCGTTGACCGGCGAGGACATCCGCGCACGCGGCATCGTCTCGGTGCAGGACATCGCCGCCTATACACCCGGCATGAAGGTCGTGAACAACGGCGCGGGCCGCAACGACCGTTCGTTCCAGCAGATCATCATCCGCGGCTTCACCCCGCCCAATGCCGTCGCCCAGACCGCCTCGGTGTTCATCGACGGCGTGCCGGTCAGTTCGGCCACGGCGATCAACAACATCACCAATCCCGAGCGCGTCGAAGTGCTCAAGGGACCGCAGGCCGCCTACTTCGGTCGCCAGACGTTCGCCGGCGCGGTCAACGTCGTGAGCAAGGCACCCAGCGACCACTGGACCGGCACCGTCGATGCGATGATCGGCACGCGCAACAGCTACGACGTCATGGGCGAAGTGAGCGGCCCACTGGTCGATGACCTGCTCGGCATCCGCGCCACCGTGCGCAAGTACGCCAAGGACGGTTCCTACGAGAACGCCGGGGTCCCGGGACAGACGCTGGGCGACCAGAAGACCCGCACCGGCACCCTGGCCCTCACTTTCACGCCCGCCTCGAACCTGACGGTCAAGGGCTTCGGCATGATCACCTACAACGACGACGGCCCCAGCGCGCAGGGTCTGATCGGCGCATACCAGGCGACCGACGACAATGGCCGGGTGATCGTGCAGGACCAGTCGAACTGCAGCTTCAACGTCACCAATTCCAGCGGGGTCACCCGCACCAACCGCTATATCTGCGGCACGGCGCCCAAGCTGGTGAACTCGCCCTCGGCGAACACCACCAACGACGCCTTCATCAAGAATTTTCTCGCCAATCCGAAAGGCCGTCTGATCTCGCCGGAAGACGGCGTGCAGGGCTATGGTCTGCGCAGCCGCTTCTACCACCTGCATGCCTCGGTGGACTGGGAAGTGGCCGACGGTGTGACGCTCAGCTCGCTGACCGGCATGAACAAGGAGCGCAACAGCGAACTGGCCGACCTGGACAACTACTACAGCGTCGGACAGGCCAACATCTTCGGCTCGGCCGGATCGCGCAGCTACTTCGATTTCCCGTTCCTGGTGGAGCGCAGGCAGAGCGACTGGTCGCAGGAATTCCGGGCGCGCTACGACACCGACCGCTTCAAGGGCACCGTCGGCGTCAGCTACCTCGACGCGCGCTACCAGAACGCCAATGGCGGCGGCAACAACGCGCTGGGCATCTCCACCTTCTCGGCCGTCTTCGGACAGTCGCGCAACCAGACCCTGGGCGCATTCTTCGGCCTCAGCTACGACCTGACCGACAAGCTGACCATCAGCGTCGACGGGCGCTACCAGATCGACAAGCTCTATGCCTATGCTCCGCCGGGCGGCCTGACCGTCACGACCGACGCTTTCGCCCCCGCCGGCTTCTATGCCGAGGGCCAGACTCTGGCCCATAAGAACTACCGCAATTTCATCCCGCGCGGCATCGTCCAGTATCAGTTCGATCCCGACACGATGTTCTACGCCTCCTACGCCAAGGGCATCAATCCGGCGGGCTTCAACACCCAGTTCCTGACCGGCACGCCGTCGGTCCAGCAGACGGCGGCGGCATCGGGCCTTGCCATCGAAGTCGATCCGGAGAAGCTGGACAACTACGAGATCGGGCTGAAGGGGCGCCTGCTGGGCAACAGCGTGCGCTACACGCTGGCGGCCTACAGGGCGACCTGGAAGAACCAGATCAACTCGGCGGACGTGGTGTTCTTCGATGCGCAGACCAACACGCCGCAGGTGATCACCGCATTGCGTAACGCGGGCAAGGTCATCATGACCGGGTTCGAGGCTGAAGTCTTCGCCGACGTGACCGACAACCTGTCCATCACCGCCAGCGGCGCGATCAACGCCAGTTCGATCCGCAGCCTGACCGCGCCGTCTTCGACTGCGCTGACCGGCATTACCGACTTCCGGGGCAACGAGAACCCGCTGACCTCGAAGTATTCGGCGGCGGTCAGCGTCAGCTACAGCCATCCGATCCCCGTCGCGGACGGTGCCAAGGCGTTTATTCGCGGTGACCTCAGCTACAAGTCAGGCGTTTACTCGGATGCGTCGAACGTGCTCAAGTCGCCCGACCTGACCCTGGTGAACATGCGCACGGGCATCGAGACCGGCAAGGTCAACGTCGAGGTCTTCGTGAACAACGTGTTCAATACGCACGCCTATACCAGCGTTGCGTTGGGCACTCTGTTCACCAACGACTTCCGCTATACCGGCACCAACACGGCCGCGATCGTCGGCCTGCCGGACCTGCGCACGGCTGGCCTGCGTATCCGCTACAGCTACTGAAAATGACGTCGGCGTCAGGCCCTCCCTGACGTCGGCGCCATGGTGGAGGCTGCCGTTGCCGGTGCGGCCTCCACCACCTTTTGTCGCCGGCCTTTGTTGTCGGGGCATCATCGATGGCGGGTGTGGATGGATGGTGTTAGAGGCCGCCGCCCCATCAAAGCAGGAATTCAATTCGATGATTCAGCCCGGCGCGACGTTCAAGGACAATCTGCAGAAGCTCCCGCCGATCGATGGGCTGGAGCGCATCGACCTTGTCGCGGTCGATGGAACGGTGGTCGCCAGCATCGAAAACCAGCCCGGCAAGCAGGGGTCGCTCGCCGTGTATCAGCACCTGAAGCAGTGCTTCCCCGCCCTTGACGCCGCAGCGGCCGAGCATGGCCTGGGCGTGTTTGCCGAGCACACGGCCGATGCCCGCAACCGTCCCGGCGCCCATCCCAATATCGACCGCCTGCTGGACATTGCCGCCGGTGGCAGCCCGCTCTCCATCGAGATCATTCCCCAGTCGTAAGGCTGAGGGCGCTTGGACGAACGGCCATGGTGACCGCCGAAATGCCTGAAATACGGCTGTGAACATGGGGTGGCAGCTCGGAGGAGCTGCTGCCCCATGTTCGCGTAATATCATGTGAAACCACCCGAATTCGGGAGTTCTGACTGGAAAAGCGTTGCGCTCATCGCAACGAACCTCACGGATTGGCTGCATTGAAGGGCAACCGCGCTCGTGTGACGTTTCTGTCATCCGGCGATGCGGGGACACTTGCTGTCGCGCCGGTTAAAGCACAATCGGGTTGAAAGGGGTTCCATGAAGATCGAGACGAACGCAGCGCTGAGGCTTTTCGTAACCGGCATGATGGCCGGCACCGCGCTGTGCGCCGTGCCTGCACTCGCGCAGGACGCGGCGACGGCCGCTGAGGGCACCGGCGGCGACATCGTCGTCACCGCTTCCAAGCGTACGTCCTCGACCGTTCAGGATACCCCGATCGCCGTGCAGGCGCTGGGCGGCGACGCGCTGAAAGACAAGGGTGCGGTCGATTTCGCGGACTTCTACCACGCGATTCCGGCCCTGTCGGTTCAGGACGAAGGCCCCGGCGACAAGCGCTACGTCATTCGCGGCGTCAACTCGGCCGGTGCCAGCACCGTGGGCATGTACCTCGACGAAACCGTGATCACCGGCGAGAACGCGCAGGACGGCGGCGGCCAGGCCCCCGACATCAAGCTGTTCGACATCGACCGCGTCGAAGTGCTCAAGGGCCCGCAGGGCACCACCTTCGGCGCCAGCTCGATGGCGGGCACGATCCGCTACATCACCAAGAAGGCCGATCCCGACGGCGGCGTGAACGGCTACGTCCAGTCGGCCCTGCGCGCCACCAAGGGCGCATCGCTGGGCATGCAGACCGACGGCGCCGTCAACCTGCCGGTCATCCCCGGCGTCCTCGCGGTGCGCGCCTCGGGCTTCTATGCCGACCTGCCGGGCTGGATCGACAACCGCTTCCAGAAGGGCGCCAACGCCGAAAAGAGCAAGGCCGGTCGCCTGACCGCCCGCCTGCAGGCAACGCCCGACCTGACCGTCGACCTCACCGCGATGTACCAGGACGTCCATCAGGACGCGAAGAACTTCTACAACAAGCTGGATTACGACGGCAACGTGCTGCCCTCGAACTATCAGGCCGACGAAGTGCGCGCGCCCTACAGCGACAAGAGCGAAATCTACAACGCGACCGTCAACTACAAGCAGCCCTTCGGCACGTTCACCGGCACCGTCTCGCGCTTCGTGCGTGACACCAGCTTCGTGCGCGACGCCTCGCTGGCGGCGCAGGCGTTCCTTGGCCTGCCGCACGACACCACCGGCCGCAGCGCTCTGAAGCAGGACAAGCACCGCCGGGTGGACAGCGGCGAACTGCGCTTCGCTTCGGACTTCGACGGTCCGTTCCAGATCCTCGTCGGCGGCTTCTTCCAGAACGAGAACCGCTTCTTCAACAGCTCGTGGCCCAAGGCCGACGTCAACGGCAACCTGCCTGCCGATGCCGACATGCTGCTCGACCGCACCGTCGATACCCGCATCAAGGAACGCGCGCTGTTCGGCGAACTCAGCTACGAGATCGTGCCGGACCTGACCTTCACCGCAGGCGGCCGCCTGTTCGACTTCAAGCTTGAGCAGCAGTCGGTCGCCAACGTCGCGTTCGGCGGCGGCACCGGTGCGGGCGCCGGTCCGGTGCTTCACACCAAGGACAACGGTCTGATCGGCCGCTTCAACCTGGCGTACAAGCTGAGCGATCAGGTCAACACGTACGTGCAGGTCGCGCAGGGCTACCGCTCGGGCGGCACCAACGACCAGACCGCCGCCGCCATCGCCAACGTCGTCATCCCCGACGGCTACGGTTCGGACTCGCTGTGGTCCTACGAGTGGGGCGTGAAGACCACGCTGCTTGATCGCAAGCTGTTCCTGAACGGCGCGGTCTATTACATCGACTGGTCGGATATCCAGGTCTCGCAGCAAGCGACCGACGGCACCGTGTCGTTCGGCTACACCGGCAATGGCGGCAAGGCCGAGGTCAAGGGCATCGAAATGACGCTCGATGCGCGCCCGATCCCGGGCCTGCAGATCAACCTGTCGGGCAACTACAACACCGCCAAGCTGGCGCAGGACAACCCCGTTGCCGGCACCGGCAACAAGGGCGACCGCATCCCCTACGTGCCGGAATTCACCGGCTCGGGCAGCGTCAACTACACGACCTTCGTGGACGCACTGGGCGTGGACGCTTCCTTCGGTGCGGACGTGAGCTATCAGGGTTCGATGGCGACCAAGTTCAACCCGACCATCGACAACTACCAGCCGCTCGACTCCTACTGGCTGGTCGGCATGCACGCCGGCATCAGCAAGGGTCCGTGGCAGGTGAACCTCAACGTCACCAACCTGTTCAACGACCAGACCACGATCAACTACAACGAGATCGTCCCGGGCGTGTACCCGCTGGGCTACTACATGAACCGTCCGCGCACGGTCAGCCTGTCGGGAATGGTGAAGTTCTGATCATGACTGTTGCTTCCAAGTTCGTCCTCGGGTCGCACCAGGTGGCAAATGTATCCCGGAGAGCCTTGCTCTCCGGGATCGCGTTTTGTGCCGTGGCGGCCGTTCCCGCTTTCGCAGCCGAGGCGCAGCAGCCCTGGCTGGACGCCGCCCGCACGCCTGAACAGCGGGCCGAGCTGGTGGTTGCGGCGATGACGGACGACGAGAAGCTCAAGCTCCTTCAGGGCGATACCGAGCTTGATGCCAACGGCACCGGCGTCAACGCCTGCGTCGGCCACATCAGCGGCATCGCCCGCCTCGGCCTGCCGCGCCTGTGCATGGGCGACGGCCCGGCAGGCGTCGGCAACGGCATGAAGGGCGTGACGCAGTTCCCCGCACCCGTCATGGGCGCGGCGACCTTCGACCGCGATCTGATGAACGCCTACGGCAAGGCGCTGGGCGCCGAGCACGCGGGCAAGGGGCGCAACGTGGTGCTCGCCCCCACCATCAACATCATCCGCACCCCCAAGTGGGGCCGCCTCGCCGAGACGCTGAGCGAAGACCCCTACCTGACCGCGCAGCTGGGCACCGCGATCACCGGCGGCATCCAGTCGCTCGGCCTCATCGCCACCCCCAAGCACTTCGCGGCGAACAATCAGGAATGGCTGCGTCTGGGCGATGGCCCCGCCTACGAGGCGGTGGACGCCATCGTCCCCGAGCGCGCGCTTCGCGAAATCTACTACCCCGGCTTCGAGGCTGTGGTGAAGCAGGGCAAGGCCGGCTCGATCATGTGCGCGTACAACCGCGTCAACGGGCACTACGCCTGCGAGAACCCCGGCACGCTGGGCAATCTCAAGCGCTGGGGCTTCGACGGGTTCGTCGTTGCCGACTGGTACTTCGCCCACCGCTCCACCGCGCCCTCGGTGAAGGCGGGGCTGGACATTTCCATGCCCGGCGGCGTCAGCCCCTTCGGGTTCGCCGAGTTCTACGGCGTCAAGGAACTGAAAGCCGCCCGCGCGAGAGGCGCCATCACACAAGCTGACATCGACGGCATGGTGAAGCGCATCGTCACCCCGATGTTCCGCCTCGGGCTCGTCGATCATCCCATCGCGGCGGCCGACGCCAATGCCAACGTGCGCGATCCGGCGCACCTCGTCCTGTCGGAAAAGATCGCCGAGGAAGGCACCGTCCTCCTGCGCAACGAGCGCGGCGTTCTGCCCCTGAAGGCCAAGACGATCGCCGTGATCGGCGACGATGCGGGCGCGAACGTCCAGACGTCCGAACGCTACGGCGGCTTCGTGAAGACCGAGGACGTCGGCACGCTCAAGGCCCCGGTCGATGCGATCAAGGCGGCGCTCGGCGACAAGGCGAGCGTGACATATGCGCGCGGCACCCTTGGCATCGCGCCGCTGCCCGCCATGCCGGCCTCGGCCTTCGAGGGCCTGACGGCGCGCTACTACGCCTCGCCCGACTGGAAGGGCGAGCCGCTCGTCACCCGCAAGGAAGCGTCGATCGACTACGCCGAGGCTGGTCCCAAGGCGGGCGTGCAGGGCTTGCCCTCGCTGTGGTCGGCGCGCTGGACGGCGGGCTTCGTGCCGCCGAAGACCGGCACTTATCGCTTCTCGCTCAACGGCGGCGGCGAGATCGCGCTGCTGATCGACGGCAAGCGCGTGGTCTACGTGCCCAAGCAGAGCTTCCGCCTTGCCACGCACGGCACCGTCTGGCTGGAAGCGGGCAAGCGCGTGGCGCTGCAGCTCGACTATTCCAACGCGCCGACGCTCTCGGCCAACGAGCTGCGCCTTGGCTGGCAGGCGCCGGATCGGGCGCTGATAGATGAGGCCGTCGCCGCCGCGAAGAAAGCGGAAGTGGCGGTGGTCTTCGTCGCCGATCACGTTTCCGAAGGCGCGGATCGCACCGACCTCAAGCTCCCCGGCGATCAGGACGCGCTGGTCGAGGCCGTCGCGGCGGCCAACCCCAACACCGTCGTCGTGCTCCACACCGTCGGCCCGGTGCTGATGCCGTGGCGCGACAAGGTCGCGGGCATCCTCGCCGCCTGGTATCCGGGAGAGCAGGCGGCGGACTCCATCGCGGCGCTGCTGACCGGCAAGGCCAACCCCTCGGGTAAGTTGCCGGTGACGTTCCCGGCGGACGAAGTGAATGGCCCGGCCGACCAGCCCGCCCGCTACCCCGGCATCGGCACCACCGCGCGCTATGACGAGGGCATCCTTGTCGGCTACCGCTGGTACGACGCCAAGGGCATCGCGCCGCTCTATCCGTTCGGCCACGGCCTGTCCTACACCAGCTTCGCCTACAGCGGCCTCAAGCTGTCGAAGTCGGACGTTGGTTGGTCGGTGCGCGCCACCGTGCGCAACACCGGCAAGGTCGCGGGCGACGAAGTGGCGCAGCTCTACGTTTCGATGCCCGCTGCCGCCAACGAACCGCCGCGCCAGCTCAAGGGCTTCGCGCGCGTCTCGCTGCAGCCGGGCAAGTCGACCACCGTCGAGTTCCCGCTGGACCGCCGCGCCTTGTCCTACTGGGACGAGACCGCGCACGACTGGCAACTGGCCAAGGGCAGCTACCGCGTTCAGATTGGCTCCAGTTCGCGCGATCTGCCGCTTGCCAAGGACTTCGATCCCGCGCGCTGAGCGGCTATGCGTCGTCCCGGACTTGATCCGGGACCGCTGGCGGTCTTTAGATGCGTGTTCGCGACGGGGACTTCGACAAGCTCAGCCTGAGCGGGATGTGGATGGATGCTCCATCCCCGCTCAGGCTGAGCTTGTCGAAGCCCCGCGCGTTAATGATAGGCGTGCCGGTCACGGCCAGCGGTCCCGGATCAAGTCCGGGACGACGAAGAGGAGCACCCCTTGTCCGAAGCCGGAATGCGATACCTGCTGGAAGCGCTCAGCGCCGGATCGATGCGCGCGGCGGGGGATCGGCTCAATGTCGCGCCGTCCTCGATCAGCCGCCAGATCGCGCAGCTGGAAAGCCAGTACGGCCTCGCCCTGATCGAGAAGGGGCGGCGCGGCGTGCGCCTGACCCATGCGGGCGAGATCGTCATCGCCCACTACCGCAACCAGTTGGCTGACCGCGAGGCGCTGCGTGCCAAGCTGGAGGAACTGCGCTCGGTCCGCACGGGCCAAGTGACCGCAGCCATCGGCGACGGCTTCGCGGGGCAGAGCTTCACCTCGATCGTCAGTCAGTTCTCGCAAGCGAACCCGCTGATCCGGCTGGAGATCCTCACCGGTTCCACCACCGAGATTCTGCGCATGATCGCGGATGACGAGGCGCATTTCGGCCTCGTCTTCTCGACCCCGAACGACATGAAGATCCACGTCCGCTCGGTGATCGCGCAGCCGCTGATGGCGATCATGCTCCCTGACAACCCGCTGGCCGCACAGCCGAGCGTCACCATCGCGCAGCTGGCGCAAGTGCCGCTGGTGCTGCCGCCCGCGCATTTCCGCATCCGCCAGATCCTGAGCGCGGCGGAGGCCAATTCGAAGACCTATTTCCAGCCCGCGATCACCTCGAACTCGATCCACGTCATGCAGGACATGGTGCGCGCGGGGATCGCCGTTGCCATCCTGCCGCAGATTTCGGTGTGGTCCGAACTGACCGAAGGCGCGATGGTCAGCGTGCCGATTGCCGACGACAGCATCGAGGAAACCACCACCAGCCTCGTCCTGCGCTCCGGCCGCCAGTTGGAAGGCGCGCCGCTGCGCCTGCTCAAGCGGATCGAGGCGCAGTTGCGGCAGTGGAACCGGCCGGTGGGGCGGGAACGGTGATGTCAGGTTACCTTCGGATCGTCATTGCGAGCGCAGCGAAGCAATCCAGGGCAGTATGAGGCCGCCTTGGATTGCTTCGCTACGCTCGCAATGACGAGATGGGTGGAAGGTAATCATACGGGTCGGCGTTTCGTTTTTCGCAACGTTTCGAGCATTGATTCGTCATTGAATGCAACGTTGACGGCGTCCACGCTGCTCATTGCAACATCCGAGAGCACTGATGACTGACCCAACCGACAACCCCGAAGACACCGGCCTGTCGCGCGCCGACCTGCTGCTGTTGCTGCCGTTCGTGTGGCAACTGGGCTTCGCGTCATGGGCCAACGGCGTCGAGTGGGCACCGCTGGGCCTGCCGTTCGGGATGGTCTGGCAGATGGCGGGCATCCTCTTCGCCACCGCCGTTCTGGGCCTCTGCTTCATGCTGGACGCGCGCAACAGGGAGGGCGGAGCATGATCCTCTCGCTCATCCTGCTGATCGTGTGCGGCACTGTCGCCGGATCGATGCTCTACGGTCGCCGCAAGCAGAAGCGCGCGCAGACCATGGAGGAATGGGCGCTTGGTGGTCGCAAGCTGGGCACGCTGGTGTTCTGGTTCCTCAATGCCGGTGAGATCTACACGACCTTCGCCGTGCTCGGCATCTCGGGCTTTGCCTGGGCTTATGGCGCGCCGGCTTATCTGGCGTTCTGCTCGGTCTCGCTCTCGGCGGCGCTGGGCTACTGGCTGACGCCGATGATCCATGCCTATGGGCGGCGCCACGGCCTCGTCACGCAGGCGGACTTCTTCGCGCACCGTTATCAGGCTCGCTGGCTGGGCATCTGCGTCGCAGCGGCGGGGCTGATCGCGCTGGTGGTCTACGTCCAGATCCAGGTCACCGCGCTGACCTTGGTGGTGCGCCTTGCCGCAGGGCCGTGGGTGAGCCAGGGCGCGGCGGCGGGCTTCTCGGTCGTGCTGATGCTGCTCTTCGTGTTTCTCGCGGGCCTGCGCTCAGCCGCCTTTGCCGCGGGCGTGAAGGACGTGCTGATGCTGATCGTGGTCATCGTGCTGGCCTGGACCGTCGCGAGCGTGGTGGGCGAGGCCTCGGTGCTCGACGTCTTCCGCACCGTTGGCGAGCGTTTTCCCGACGCCACCCGCTTCCCCGGCCTCAAGCCCGAACTCGGCCTCGACGTGACCTGGCTGGTGACCTCGGCGATCAACGTGGCGCTGGGGACGTACATCTTCCCGCACATGTTCCAGCTGTGCTACTCGGCCGACAGCGGCACGACGATCCGGCGCAATGCGGTGTTCCAGCCGATCTACTCCCTCTCGTATTTCTTCATCATCCTGCTCGGCTTCGCGGCGCTGCTGGCCGGGACCAAGGCCCCCGGCGGCGACCCCAATGCGCTGCTGCTGGCCTTCGTGGAGCAGCGCTATCCGGCGTGGATGCTCGGCGTGCTGGCGGGGACGGCCTCGCTGCTGGCGCTTGTGCCCGGCTCGGTGCTGCTGCTGACCTGCGGGTCGATCTTCGGCCGCAACATCGTGCGCCCGCTGGTTCCGACCATAGACGACCGCACCGAACTGCTCGTCTCGCGCCTCGCGATGGTCGTGTTCGCCGCGATCGCGCTTTACCTGACTTTGGGCGCGAGCGGTTCGCTGGTCGAGATCGGGCTGTCCGCTTATGCCGCGATCGGCATGCTGGCGCCGGGCGTCTACTGCGCCTTCCTGCTGCGCCGCACTAGCGCCGCCGCCGTCCTGTGCGGATTGCTGACGGGTTACGCGGTGCTCTGGGTGCCCGCGTTGTCGAGCCTTGCCGCAGGGTGGTTCCCGCATTGGGAGGTCGGCCTCGTCGCGCTGATCGCCAATGCCGTGGTCACCGTGGGCCTGTCTCTGGCCAGCCCGCGCAAGGTGCTCGTCGCCCAACCCGCCTGATGGCAGGCGACTGAGGCGAAAGACAACGCCGCGTCCGGTCTCGACCGGGCGCGGCGTCTTCGTGTCCGGGCCATGTCCGACGTTGCAGCCAGCGCAACGTTTTCGCCCGATGCGCGCCATTGTTGGAAAACAACCCCGCTGGCATCGATCGTCTGAAGGCAGAGAGCGGGACAAAGATCGCGCCGCTGCAGCAGGAATTTCCGCAGGTCAGGAACAAGGACGAAGCAATGACGGTCAGCAAGCGGTCACGGGTGAACTGGCAGGGCTATATCCCCGCGATCACGACCCCCTTCATCGACGAGGACACCCTCGACGAAAAGGGCCTCGGCCTGCTGCTGGAATGGCTAGTCGATCAGGGCATGCACGGCCTCGTGCTGGCGGGCACCACCGGCGAATGGACCAGCATGCGCCCGGACGAGCGCAAGCGCCTGTTCGAACTGGCGGGTAGCCAGATGGCGAAGAAGGTGCCGCTCATCGCAGGCTGCTCCAGCTTCACCGCGCGCGAGACGATTGCTTATGCGCAGGCCGCCGCCGAGGCCGGTTTCGAGGGCGTGCTCATCACCCCGCCGCCTTACGTGCGCCCGCTGCCGAACGAGATCGTGGCGTTCTACGAGGAAGTCGGCGCCGCCATCGACCTGCCGATCTGCGTCTACAACTGGCCTCCGGGCACCGGCATCGACATGCCGCTGGAGACGCTGCGCCGCCTTGCCGACATCGACGCGATCGTCGCCATCAAGCAGTCCACCCCGCGTTTCACGCACTTCGCCGAGACCGTTTTCGCGCTGGGCGAGCAGGTCCGCGTGTTCGGCTATCCGATGGACGAACTGGGCCTGACGATGCTGCGCGTCCACGGCGGCGACGGCACGATGGGCGCAGGCGGCGTGCTCGGCCGTAACCAGACCGGCTTCTACGACAAGCTGTGGGCCGGTGATATCGAGGGTGCCCGCGAATGCGGGCGCAAGGACCGGGTGCTGATGGAGGAGTGGTACACCCCCGACCTCGTCGGCCGCTTCGGTTCCGGCCCGGCGATCCTCAAGGCTGCGCTCGATGCCATGGGCCTGCCCGGCGGTCCGGTGCGCAAGCCGCTGATCGACGTCACCGGCAAGGACCGCGAAAGCATTGCCGAGACGCTGCGAAAGCTCGATATGCTCTGACCATGAGCATGCCGACGACGACCCACTGCGATATCCTGATCGTCGGCGGCGGACTCGTCGGCTGCGCTACGGCCTGGCACCTTTCCCGCTTGGGATTCAAGGCCTTGCTGGCTGAGCGGGGGCACCTCAACGCGGGTGCCTCCGGGCAGAACGCGGGCTCGCTGCACTTCCAGATCGAGCGGCGCTTCCTCGAACAGGGCGAGAAGGCCGCCGCCGACGGCGCGCGCATCGTCTCGCTCAACCGCCTCGCGATCGAGGAGTGGAAGGGCATCGAGGAGATGCTCGGCCGGCCGCTCGATGTCGCCATGCACGGCGGACTGATGGTCGCCGAGACCGAGGCGGAGATGGACCTCCTTGCCTTCAAGGTGGCCCGCGAGAACGAACTTGGCTTGCCCACAAGGGTACTCAACGGCACCCAACTGCACCATAAGGCCCCCGCACTGTCCCCCAACCTTGCCGGAGCCGCTTGGCTGGAGGACGAAGGCCATGCCAATCCGCGCATCCTCGTCGATGCCTTCGCCGATGGCGCGCGCGGGCAGGGCGCCGTGGTGAAGACGGGCACCGCGCTCGCCGGACTCTCGATGCAGCGCGACCGGACCTACCGCGCCACACTACACGGACCCGACGGCGAGATCACGGTGAACACGCCGCGCGTGCTGCTGGCGGCGGGGCATTGGGTGCCGCGCCTTGTCGGGCTGCTGGGCCTCAACGTGCCGCTTTGCCCTGCGCCGCTGATGATGAGCGTCACCGATCGGACCGCGCCGGTGCTGCCTTACCTCATCCAGCACGTCGGGCGGCGGCTGTC
The DNA here is from genome assembly GCF_000293195.2 of Sphingomonas sp. LH128. NCBI lineage: Bacteria > Pseudomonadati > Pseudomonadota > Alphaproteobacteria > Sphingomonadales > Sphingomonadaceae > Sphingomonas > Sphingomonas sp. LH128. The sequence goes on along the minus strand of NZ_ALVC01000285.1, from coordinate 44,684 downwards.
GATGAAGCAGACCGAGGACGGCAACCTGCTGATCGGCGGCGGCTGGCCCTCGCGCCTTGCGAAGCGCGCCGACGGCACCCCCGATCTCGACCGCCCCGCGATTGTCGAGCCTGCCAACTTGCGCGCCAATCTGGAAGTCGCCGCGCGGGTCATGCCGGGGCTGGCCGAGCGCTCGCTGCTGCGGACATGGACCGGCACCACCTGCATTTCCGCCGACCAGCTTCCGATCGTCGGCGAGGTCGCCGCCGCGCCGGGGCTGTTCGTGGCGGCGGGGGGATCGCTGTTCACCCTCGGCCCGGTGCTGGCGCGGCTGCTCGCGCGTACCATCGCGGAAAGCGCCACGCCGGAGGAACTGACGATGTTCACGCCGCGCCGCTTCGCGCACCTCGATGCCTTCGCGGTGTTGCCGTGAAGCGCGTCGAACAGGGCGTCACCCGGCCCGCGCCGGTCGCGGTGGAACTCGACGGCGCACAAGTCATGGCGCATCCCGGCGAGACGGTCGCCGTCGCCGTGCTCTCGACCGCGCCGCGCTTTCGCGACGACCGTTCGGGCCGCGCGCGGGGCATGTTCTGCAACATGGGCACCTGCAGCGAATGCACCGTCTGGGTCGCGCGCGGGGATGCGCCATGGCGCCGCCTGCGCGGCTGCCTCGTGCCCGTAGAGCCGGGCCTGCGCATCCGCACCGAAAGGCCCGAGGCATGAGCCCTTACGACGTCGCCATTGTCGGCGGTGGCCCGGCGGGCATGGCTGCTGCGGAGCGCACGCTGGCGGCGGGCCTCTCGACATGCGTGATCGACGAGCAGCAGCGGCCCGGCGGCCAAATCCTGCGCCAGCCTCCCGCGACGTTCTCGGTCCCCGGCTGGCTTAGCGGCGCGCCTTATCGCAAGGGCCGCGCGCTGCTGGACCGGGTTAGCGGCGACGCGCGGCTGCAATGGCTGGGTGGCCGCTCGGTGCTGGGCATCATGCCTGACGGCGAAGGTTTCGCGCTGACCCTCTCGGGCACGGCGGGCGGTATCGAACAGGTACAGGCGCGGCGCGTGCTGGTGGCCGGGGGCTGCTACGACATGCCGGTGGCGCTGCCGGGCTGGACGCTGCCCGGCGTCATGAGCGCGGGCGCGGTGCAGACGCTCATCAAGGCGCAACAAGTGCTGCCCGGCCAGGGGATCGTCCTGTTCGGCACCCATCCGCTGATGATCGTCCTCGCGCAGCAGATCGTCGAGGCGGGCGGCGAAGTCGCGGCCGTCTGCTTCGCGCAGCCCTTTGCCGCCATGGCGCGCACGGCGCTGGCGCACCTCCCGCGCGCCATGGCGACGCCGGGGCCGCTGCTTGCCGCTGCAGCCGGGATCATGGCGCTGCGCCGGGCCGGGGTTCCTGTTCGCTACGGCGCGCAGGCGTTGCGCTGCGAAGGCACCGACGCGGTGGAGCGCATCGTCTTCAGCAACGGCGAAAGCATCGCCTGCGACGTCGCCGCGATGTGCTACGGCTTCCTGCCGCAAGCCGACCTGATCCGCCAGATCGGCGCCGAGGTACGCTGGTCCGACCCCGCCGGAGGCTGGGAAGCCATCCGCGACGCATCCATGCGTTCGACCGTGCCGGGCCTCTACGTCGCGGGCGAGACCACCGGTGTCGCGGGCAGCGATGCGGCGATGGCCGAGGGCGCGTTGGCGGGGCTGGCCATCGCGCAGGACGCGGGCGCGCTGTCGGACGGGGAAGCGGCTGCGGCTATACGCAAGCCTCGGGCCGAACGGCAGGCGATGCAGGGCTTCATCGACCTTCTGCGGGGCGTCGCCGATCCCCGCCCGTGGCTGCCGGAACCGGAACCGGAAACCCTGCTCTGCCGGTGCGAGGACATTTCCGCCGGGACTGTCGATCGCGCGATTGCCAATGCCTTGGAAGTCGGTCCCTCGTTCGGGGCAAGCGCGATCAAGCTGCGCTGCCGGGCGGGCATGGGGCTGTGCCAGGGGCGGACCTGCGAGCACGCGCTGGTGCGCCGCATCGCCTCGGCGCGGGGCTGCGCGGAAGCCGAGGTCACCGGCTTCCGCCCGCGCTTTCCCGCGCGTGCGGTGTCGGTGGCGGACTTACTGGATACCCAAGAATAACCCCCTCCTCCCGCTCAGCCTGAGCTTGTCGAAGGCCCTGCGGCTGGCGCCTGGAGCCTGCAGCGCGACTTCCGCCGATCCATCGTCATTCCCGCGAAAGCGGGAACCCATCTCCTGACGCCGCCTGTTGCACGGGCATCAGATGGGTCCCGGCCTTCGCGGGGATGACGACCGATGTTTCGAGCAACACTATCACGCTTTAATTCCCGGGCCTTCGACAGGCTCAGGCTGAGCGGGGGATGGGGAGGCGACGGGCCTTTACGTTGCGTCCATCGCAACATCTTCGCTCAGTCCACGCCATTGCCGGAACACTCGTGCGGCGTAGGCTGGCCGCTTCCCAGCCGGAGATTCCCATGACCGACGCCGCGTCCGACCGCCCCATCTTCATCGAGGCCGACCACGTATCCTGGACCGTGGCCGATGCCGACGCCGTCGCGCGGTGGTACAAGGACGTCTTCGGCGCCACCGAACTGTTCCGCATGGGCCCGCTCGACGCCGCGCAGATCCCGGTGGGCGAGGACGGCCGCGACTGGATGGAAAGCCACGTCAATGTGCCGGGCGCCTGCCTGACGCTCATCATGCTAAAGCTGACGGCGAACCTCAACTTCCAGCTCGTCCAGTACGACAAGCCCGCCGATCGCTCCGCGACCCTGCCGCGCAACTGCGACGCGGGCGGCCACCACCTCGGCATCAAGGTGGACGATGTGGAGAAGGCCAAGGCTTACCTCGCCGCCCACGGCTGCACGCCGATGGAGACCATCGACATCACCGAGGGTCCGCTGGCGGGCAAGAAGAACCTCTATATCCTCGACCCCTGGGGCCACCAGCTCGAGATCGTCGACTGACCTTTCCTGACAGGAGCCTGCCATGACCAGCACCCGCATCAATCCCGAGACGCTCTATCCCAGCGTCCAGTACGGTTTCTCGCACGCCACGCTCGACGAGGCGACCGGCACCCTGCACCTCTCGGGCCAGGTGGCCTGGGACAAGGACTACAACGTCGTCGGCGGATCGGACGTGGGCCTTCAGGCGCGTCAGGCGCTGGCGAACATCAAGGACGTGCTGGCTTCGCAGGGCGTCGGCCCTGAAGCGGTGCTGCGCCTGCGTACCTTCATCGTGAACTACGACGTCTCGATGCTGGCCGCGATCGGGCCGGAACTGGGCGCGTTCTACGGTGATGTGGTGCCCGCCTCGAACACCGTGGTCGGTGTCTCGGCGCTGGCGATGCCCGAGTTCCTGATCGAGATAGAGGCCATCGCTACGGTGAAGTAAGCCGCACTCGTCGTCCCGGAGCAAGTCCGGGACGACGATCATCACGGCACGTTGTCCCGCAGCCGCATCCAGCCCGGCGCCTCGACACAGACCCCCGCGCCGACGGCGAGGTTGTCCGCCGCGAGCCACTGCACCGTCTCGTCCTGAGGCTTGCCTTCGGAGACCACGCGGATGCCGATGCGCGCCAGCGTGATGGCGTTGGCATTGGCGTGCAGGAACCGCCCGAGCCAGCCCCAGATACGGATGCCCTCGTGGAAGCGGCGGTCGTTGCCGGGGGCGAAGTCCAGTTCGTTCTCGTTCACCCGCACCTGCGCGGCATTGCCCACGTAGATGCCGTGACCGCCCCACAAGTACTCGACCGGCAGGCGCAGCGCCATGCGGTTGGCGATGACGGCGACGCTGGCGAAGTCCCGGTGGTCCCCGGGGCCGTCGCCCTCGCGGGCCAGCGCGACATGGACGCCTTCGAGGAAGGCGGCGATGTCGTTGCGGGCGATGCGGGTGGTACGCCCCTGGCCGCCGGCGACGACGATCGCCTGTCCGCCGACCACGCCGAGACCTTTGCGCAGCCGCTCGAACCACGCCGCGACGGCGGGGAACTTGGCGCGCAGGTCGGGATCGGTGACGAAGCGGCGGGTCAGGTCGGCGATAGCGTCCCAGGTGCGCTCCTCGGTTTCCGCGGTGATCTCCTGCGCGAATTCGCGGGCGATGCGGATCCAGGTTTCCTGATCAATCTCGGATTCGAAGGCGACGCGCCATTGCCCGGCAGGAATGGTGATCAGGCCCTTGCCATCCGTGGCAGCGGGTTTCGGGGCCTCGGCCACCGTCATCTCGCCGCCGCGGATGAGGTCGCCGAGCAGCTCGGGCGATAGCTGGATGCCGGTCTGTCGCCCCATGACCTTGCGCACCCGGTCGGCAGGCGCGCGGAAGGCGGACGTGGCGGACGTGTCCGCCAGCGCCTTGTCGGTCAGGCGGCGCATGTAGGCTTGCACCGCGTCGGCGCTGGCCGTGTCGGCGGCGGCGGGCGGCTCGGCGGCGATCAGCTTGCGCCATTCGGGCGCCTCGACCATCGAGGCCATGCTCACCGCGTATGGTCCGACGAGGACTGCATTGCCCGGCACCGGCGTGCGCGTCTCGGCCGGGGCGAAGTCGCGGGCAAGGTGCCTTGCCAGCATCCCGTGGCGACGCGGATCGGCGGCGAGTTCCTCCAGCGTGAACCGCTCGGGCAAGTGAGAGACGCGCAGGCGGTTGCCCTCGATAACGGAGTCGATGGCGTCGGTGACCAGCACGCCGTCCTGCCCGAAGCCGCAGGTGAAGGCGCAATCCACGATCCGCACGAAGCTGACCGGAACGGGCTTGCCGTCGCGCTGCGTGCCGGACACGGTCATGCAGGTCCGCTCGTTTCCGCGCGCGGTGCCGCACGTGACGGTCAGGTCCTCGAGCGTCACGGTATCGACCCCGATGGCGGTGATCGCGCCCCGGCGGCGGGGCTTGTGGTCGAGGAGATCGGCGGTCGCGGCGACGGTCAGCTCGCGCATCGAGAGGCTGGCGCAGTCGATGAACTCCAGCACGCTCTCCCCCTCACCGCACAGCACCTGGCTGGCCGCTCCGCCGCCGTGGATGACGACGTGGCCGAGGCCGGTCAGGATCACCGGCTCCCTGGTCTCGAACCGGCCCTGCCGGAAGCAGATCGTCACGTCCTCGCCCTTGGGCAGTTCGCTCAGGGTCTTCACCCAGTCGGTGCCGGGCGAGAGCGTGACTTCCACGCAGCCGCCGCCGACCCGATTGGCTAGTTCCTCGATCGCGCGCTGGACGGTGACGATCCCGGCGAGGCTGGGCGTGGCCGCCGGGTCGTAGGACACGCGCGCGGCGGTGGAGAGGCTGGCCCCGAAGGTGACGGCAAGGCCCACCCGCGCATCGGTGGAATCGATGAGTTCGGCGCGGACCTGCTGGGTCGCGGTAGCGGCGTCGAGTGCCCAGGCGACGGTCGCCTCGCCCTTGTCGTCGGTGAGGGCGATGACGCTGGAGAAGCCGCTCGCGGGCGGGATGACGTTGAGCCCCCCGCTGCCCGACAGCACCGTGAAGCGCACGCGGGCATTCTGGACCGGCATGGTCCCGCGAAACACGCCGACACGCAGCAGGTCGGCGAGGGGACACAGGCGCGTCGGCTGGGTCGGATCGGGCAGCGCCTCTTGCCCGTCGCCGCCGAGTAGCGCCAACTGGCGCATCCGGGTGAGCGGCGGGAACAGAGGGCGGCAGTCGCCCACGATAGTCCACGCGCCGCCGGTGCAGTCGAGCACGGCGAGGCGGGCATAGGCATGTTCGATGCCTTGCGGTGACTGCTGTGCGGGGGCACCGCCGCTCTCGGGCCAGTCGATCCCGCTGCCGCTGCGGGCAGGGATCACCCACCAGTCGCCCGAGCGATAGGCGCCCCCGGCGAGGAAGGCGACCTCCAGCCCGCTTTCCAGCGGCAGGAAACCGTCGTTGGTGCCGGGCACGGTGATGGCAACGGCACCGGGCGAATCCCACGCGCGGACCTTGGGATTGCGACCGAAGGAACTGATCGCGATCGGCCCGTCGGCAGTCGGCGCGTCGAGCCGGACGCGGTTGCCGGTCAGGCTGACGATGCGCACCAGCGTTCCGGGGCGGCCGGCAAGTTCGGCGTCGTCGTCGGTCAGTTCGATCCACTGGCCGGGGCTCAGGCCGCTTACCGCGTCGCGGCCGGTCTCGGCGAGGGTCAGGGTATCGCCATTGCTTTCCAGCCAGCGCGTGGCGAAGGCGGCATTGTCGCGCGACCATTTGAAGGTCGCCCCTCCGCCTGCCGTACCCGGCTTGTGAATCTCGACGCGGTAGAGGTGGTTTTCGAGCCGCTGATAGCCTGCGGTCTCGGGAAAGGCGCAAGGGTTGGCCTCGGTGTCGGCGGGCTTGCCGCGCGCGGCGATCGTGCCGTTCGGGCGCTGGATGAAGGGGGTCCACCCCGGCACCGCCGCGTCGCAGGTCACCGCGCCGTCGCCCGCATCGCCTGCCCGAAGGAAACCGACCTGCTCGACCACCTGCAGCCGCGTCGTGGTATCCACGCCCAGCGCTTCCTCGACGAGTTCATCGTCCTCGATCGCGGTGACGTGGCGGTGCCAGACGTCGACGAAGGCGATGTAGCGCCCGTCCGCCGGGCTGGCCGAGCGGCTGCCGTCCGCCGTGACGAAGACCGGCGCTCCGGCAGGCAGGAAGGGCTGCGCGTCGTGAAGGAACTTGCCGGGGTTCATGCAGCGCACGCCGTCGACGTAGAGCGTGCCCGCGCCGACCCCCAGCTTGCCTGCCGCCTCGACGGTGATCGCGAACCCGGCATCGCCCTGCGGCGCGCCGGATGGGCCGATCAGGTCTGCGGCGGTGCGCCTGTCGCGGTGGAGCTGGATCGCGCTGGCCTCGTTGCTGTCGGCGTCGAGCGCGACGCGGCCCTGTTGCAGCAGGACGGCCTCGTACTGGCGGGCGGGATCGAACCGCAGCCGGGAAAAATCGCCTTTCATTCGTCCTTCTCCTGCATGATCAGCTGGCCGGCAGCAGTCCGGCTTCGAGGCCGAGGCCCAGGTATTCGTCGAGCGCGATGGCAAGGTTGGCGCGGCGCTGCGGCTCCTCGAGGAAGCGCCAGACGCCCATCGGACCGCCGTTCGCCGCGCCTTGCGTCAGCGCGGGATCGCTGCCCCACGAGAGGCGCGCGAAACCTGCAGCGCCCGGCTCCAGCGTCTCGAAGGCGAGGCCCAGACGCGCGGCGATGGCGGCCTGATCTGCGGCCGCGCCGGCTTCGCGAATGGCGAGGTCGGGCTGGCAGCGGAACTGGCGCGGGCCGGTGGATCCGGGTGGAACCAGCGAGTAGCGCAGGCATCCCACCTGCCGCCGCGTCGCCGCGAGCGTGCGGGCGAAGATGCAGTCGCTGGCGGTGATCGAACGCACCTGTGTCTGGCCGAGAACGGTCGCTCCTGCGAGTGCCGCGCGCGCTCCGGGCATCGTTAGAGCGCCGAGCACCACGCTTTCCGTCACGTCCAGCCCCGGCACCGTCGCGGGCGCGGAAAGAGCGGGCAGGACGCTGCGGCGCAGGGTCACGTTCAGCCGGTCGTGGTCCCCGGCGATGGTGAGGCCGTCCGCGCCGAGCACGGTGCTGTTGGACACGACCAGTTCGCCGAGGTTCGCGGACCCGTCCGCCGCCACCCTGAGCGCGCCGCCGACCAGCAGGCCGTCGATCACCAGCGCGCCGGGATCGAGCGCATCGGCCGGAGCGGTCCCGGTGACGGCAATGTCGCCGGTCACGCAGGCGCGCCGGTCGCGGGCGGTGAGGGAGCCGGGGCGAAGGTCGCTGCCGCCGCCCTCGCGTGGGGTTTCCGGCCAGTCGGCGCTGGCGAGGAGCAGCAGGCTGCCGCGTGGTAGGGCGATCGTGCGGGGGCCGGTCAGGTCCTCGTCGAAGCGGTCGTTGTCGAGCAGGACGATGGCGCCCACGGTCCCGGCAGGCTGGGCGTTCCACAAGGCCACGGCCTCGGCCACGCTGGCGAGCATGATTCCCGGAAGCGGAGCGCGGCGACGGCTGACGCCGACCTGCCAGGTGATCTCGCGCCCGCCGAGCAGCGTGGCGATTGCGGTGCTGCGATCGTAGGGGCCGCCGCCGAGGTCGCCCGGCGCCGCGAGGGCGTGGCTGACGTGGACGCCCGCAGGCTCCACGCCCTCGGGAAAGGCGATGCGGCCGCGCACCGGGTCGAAGGCGGCAGTGATGGCCCGGGTCACGGTGCTTCCCGTGGCATCAAGGTAGTCGAGCGTCGCAGGAGGTCGTCGCCATCCGCGCGCGTCAGCCACGTCATGCAGGTCCGCGCTGGCCAGTTCGGCGGAGGGCACCGCGACGAAGACATCGCCCGTGCTGGCTTGCACCCAGAGTTGGACCGGCGGGCGATCGTCGAACCACAGCGGCGTGGGCGTGCGTCCCGCCGCCATGTCGGCGCGCATGGCTTCCAGTTCGAGATACAGCCTGCGCCGGTCGAGTAGAGTGGGCAGGTCGGCCTCGCCCGCCGGAACGTCGGCAGCAAGCGGGCTTGGCGGGTTCCACAAGGGCAGTTCCCGCCCCGCAAGATCGCAAAGGAAGCGCCCCGGTCCGGCAGGCGCGGCTTCCACGGCGGCGAGCGGATAGACCTGCTGGCGCCACGCGAAGATGCCGATGTTCGGCACGTTGTAGCGGCCCCGCCCGCGCGCGATGGGGCGGATGTCGAGCGTGTGCGGCAGCGCGTCGAAGGCGGTGTCGTGGCGCCGCATCCGCTCCGGTTCGCGCACCGCGGCGGTAGCGGGCGCGTCGAGGCGCAAGTGGCGCAGCGCCTGCGCGGTGGCGAGGCGGCGGAACATCTCGGCCGGCACGGCGGGCCAGCCCGTCGTCGCGCGGGTCAGGGTGCCGATGATCCCCAGCGTGCCCTTGCGCCGCCGCAGGCCGACGGTCTGCGCCACCCATGCACGCTCGGAGAAGTTCTCGGTCGGGGTCAGCGCCCGTACCGCGAGGAGGTCGGCGATGTAGGGTACGGCCCATTCGGGGCAGGTCTCGATGAACCAGCTTTCGCTCAGATCCTCGATGGCGCGGGCGACGCGGTCGGCCTCCCCGCCCATGATGTCGAACAGCGCGGCGACGGCTCCCCCGGCATCGAGGTCGGCCTCGCGTAGATAGGCGGGCAAGGCGGTGTATAGGCGATCTGCATCCATGCGCATCATTGCACCTGCGTCAGCTGGAGGGCGGCGGGATCGATCGTCAGCAGTTCCGCCCCCTGCCACCCGTTGCCGAGGCGCGCGGCGATGGCCGCGGGAAGGACGGGGGCAACCGAGGCGGACTGGTCCTGCCGGTGGAAGCGGGTGAACCGCGCGGCGGTCACGCCGTCGACCGCGTGCAGCACGGCGGAGACTTCGGCGAGGCTGGCGGGATGGGCGAAGGCGCGCGCCGCGAACCCGAAGGCGGCCAGCAGCGCCTCGCGCGCGGCGGCCATGACCACGGCGGCGACCGCGTCGGCGGCAAGTACCAGCCCGGCGTGCAGGACAAATCGGCGCGATCGATAGGGGGCGAGCGCGATCGGCAGGCCGTGGCGTTGCCCGGCATAGTCCCCGCCGCTGCGCACGGCGGCGATCGACTGCTCCAGATTGTCGAACAGGGCGTCGCCGGGCAGGGGGGCGCCGCCGCGCGTGTCGGCGATCGTCAGGACGACGGCGCGCAGCGTCCGGTCGCGTACAAGGGTGGCGTCGGCCTTGCCGATCCCGGCGAACGTGCGCGCATAGTCCGCCGCGTCGGCGAGGCTGACTATGCGGGCCATCGTGCGCACGGTGCTCGGCGCATTGGCGCGTGCGGTGGCGAGGGTCTCGGGGTCTTCGGCGCCCGATGCAGGGAGCGGGTTGATCACGCCCGAGAGTCCGGCGGGCCGCTGCAGTGGCTGGCTCAGCTGCCCGGCCCTGAGCATCCCGACAAGGCCGGTGCCGATGCGGTAGCGGGCGATCAGGTTGCCCTTGCCGCTCGGCGGGCGCGCGCCGGTCACGCCGTCGCCGAACTGGATGGTGACGGTGCCGTCGTCGGCGGTGCGGGTGGTGAACACGCGGTCGCGCGGGCCTTTGCCGACGAAATCCGCGACTTCGCGCCAGCGGGCGGGTCCGATGCGCAGTTCCAGCGTGCTCGCGCGGCCGAGCGGCGTGGGGGCCGATACCCAGGTCAGCGGCTTGCCGGGCAGCGCCACGGCCTGGAAGGCGAGCGTTGCATCGCCGTTGCCGATGGCGTCCTCGCGCGTTTCGCCGTGGCTGGCGGCGACGACGTTGGCGTTGATCCGCAGGCTGCGCGGGGTGAGCGGCGGGTCGATCTCGGCGGTGAAGGTCAGGCGGGTGGCGTCCCGTGCCGGGGGGGCGAGTTGCGGCGCGTCGCCGCCCGCCGCGACCGTGTCGATCTGAGCGATGGTGAGGATGCGCGCGGCCGCCGCGCCGCTCGCGGCCTCGGAGCCGGTCAGGGCGACGCGCTGGCCGACCGAAAGCCCGGTAACGTGGCGGCTTAGCGTCACGCTCTTGCCGCTGACGGTTTCGGTCACCGGCGTCATCGCCCAGCCGAGCAATTCGCTGACGCCGTGCACGGTGGTCGAGCGCGGCGAGAAGGCCGTCATCGCAGGGCCGCTCAGCTTCAGGCGGGTGACCTTGCCGGACATGCCGAAATCGCTGACGCTGATCTCGCTGGCTTCGGTGACCTTGTAGGTCTCCATAGTCGTCCCGGCGCGCAGCACGACCCAGCTTCCCGCCACGAAGCGTTCGTAGACCTGGTCGAGATCGACATAGTCGCGGGTGGCGGGGAACGGCGCATCGGCCCAGCTGGAACGCCTGCGCGCATAAAGGCCGGGCGCGAGCTTGCGGGTGGTGTCGAACTCGATGATCTCGCTGATGTCGTCCAGGATGCCGCCGTAGCCGATCGCGCTTACGGCGGTGTCGCCGATGCCGCCCACGATGGCCCGCTTGATCGCCTTAGCCTCCAGCGCGGCTGTGGCGATCGGCAGGAATTCGCCGACGCGCAGGGCGAGGGGCAACGACTCCCACGCGGGCGCATTGTGCCCGAACAGGCTGGCGCGCTGGCGCAGAGCGAAGACGCGGGGCGCCAGCTGCGGAATGGCAGCGGCGGTGCCGAGCGGTGCTTCGAGGACGACTTCGCTGCGCGCCGGGATCTGGTCGGCGGTGTCGGGAGGCACATCGGTCACGCCTGCGACGCGGCGGGCCTGCCAGCGGGGGCTGGTGGTCGCGGTGTCCCGCTCGGAGCCGACGATTAGCACCATGTCGCCGGTGCGCAGCTGCGTGGGCGGCTGCAGCATGAGCCTGTCGTCCCCCGCCTTCGGTGCGACGTAGCGGACGCTTTCGGCGCGCAGGTCCTGCCAGTCCGGGCGGGCGTCCATGGCGGCGTCGGTCTCGAAGATCTGGGGCTTCTCGTCGGGACCGGGGATGCTCATTACCCCTGATCCAGCGGGCAGCGAGACGACCTCCGGCGAACCGGGAATGGTGTCGCAGGTCACCGCCAGCCAGGCCGAGGCGGAGACGCCGGGTGCGGGCGCATAGCCGATCAGCCGCGCCAGTTCGAGCACCGAACGCCGCTCGGTGGCGGGGCGCAGGAAACCTTCGTTGCCGATGCGCTCATTGTAGAAGGCGAGGATGTCGAGCGCAGTGGCCCAGCCGTCGAGCAGGGCGATGGCCGGGTCGGCGGGGTCGCGCGTGGTCAGCCGGGCGAGCGCCGGCGCCTTGTGCAGCCGGTCCAGCATCGCGCCGTTGAAGCCTGCGTGCGTGGCCAGTCGCCACGGGATCATGGCGAGGTTCGCAGCCGGCGTGTCCGGCTGCGTGTCTGCGCCACCGAAGCAGGCGCATTCGGGGTCAGTGGTCATCGTCCGCCCTCCATGTCGAAGCGGATGCGGCCCCGGTCGGGATGGTCGGGGTCGTTGTCGAGCCGCAGCAGTTCCGGGCCAGTCGGTGCGATCACGCCGTCGGCGACCGGGTCTATCGGCGGCGCCCCGGCGCGGCCGAAGCGCGTCAGCATCGCCGATCGCACGCCTTCCACGCCTACGGCAGCGGCGAGGATCGCGCTGGCGTGCACCGGGTCGCCGAAGCTGCGGCGGTCGGGATGGAAGAACCCCGGCGCCCCGTCCGGCGCGGTGGCCGCGCTGAAAGTGCGCTCCAGCCGCTGCCGCACATCGGCGAGGATCGCGCCGGGATCGACGCAGACGTGCATCACGATGTCGAGCGGCACGTGGACTGGGTCGGCGACTTCGAGGTCGAAACCGGCCATGCGCTTCGCTTCCAGATGGGCGAAGAGGTCTGCGGCGAAGTCCGGGTCGTCCGTCGCGGACAAGCCGCCGATGCGGTCGACGATGAGGAACACGGTGTACCAGCTTCCCGTCCAGCGAATGCGCGCCTGTGCGCGCTGGACGCCGGGCAGTTCCTCCAGTGCGGCTGCATAGTCGGCCTCGGTCACCGCGCGGTCCTGCCGGGCGACGCGGGCGGGGGCGAAGCGGCGGATGTGCGCGGCATCCTCCCGGTCGCGGCCGCCCTGTGCCGGGAGCGGGTTGGTGACGGCGACGATACCTTCGTGCGGCGGCAGGGCGACGTGGCGCAGCACGTCGCGCCCGACGTTTCCGGCCGCGCCGCCGCCCAGCCGGTAGGCGACGGAGAAGCGTGTGCCCAAGGCAGGCCGCACGGCCAGCCGGTCGTCGCCGAAGCGCAAGCTCACGGTGCCGCCGTGCTCGACTTCGGCGACGGCGGCGCGGGCGAAGCGGTCGGCGCCGAGCAGGTCGGGCAGGATGTCCCACGCCTGCGCTCCGTCGGTCAGCCGGATCGCGGCATGGGTGGGCGCTTGGGCGGGCGGGGCAAGGAAGCCGGAGACCGGCCCCGATGCGGCGAAGTCCGGTGCGAAGACGACGCCGGCATGCGCCAGTTGCGGACGATAGGGCCGGTCCGTGTCCCGGGCGGTGTCGGGCAGGAGCGTGGCCTGCGGCTCCCAATGCCCGGCATCGGCAGGGGCGAGGTTCGCCATGGCGAGGGCGCAGGGACGCACTTCACCGGCAAGGCTCAGGCTGTCGAGAGGCAGCGCGAAGGGCAGGGCGTCCTCCTCGTCCCACGCGACGTCGCAGACCGGGGTGCCGTCCACCGGATCGACGGCGTGGCGCACGGCGGTCAGCCGCACCGCATGGCGCAGGCGCGGGTCGGCGTCAGTGGCCGCGCCGGTATCGGGATCGGCGCTCTGGAGCAGCATCAGCAGGTCGCCGGGGGCAAGGTTCAGCCGGGGCTCGTCCACCAGAGTGACGCCGAGCGCGCCGGGCGGCAGGCAGCAGGCCGCATCGGACCAGGTGTGGATGGGGATCGCGTCGTGGGCGGACCACAAGGTCACGTCGGCCATCGTCTCGAAGATCGCCGCGCCCGAGCGTAGCGCCGCGTCGCGCTGCGCGGCGGTCTTCAGCACCGCCTCGCGCCCGGGCTGCATCCCGGCGACGAGCTGACCGGCGGGCAGCACCCGGCCGTCCATCGCCGATCCCGCCGCGACGCCGAAGTGGACGAGCGTGCGGGCATTGGCGCCTTCGTCCACGCGGTAGTCGACCAGCCGCGCGTGGCGGCGCAGCGATATGCGGCTGCGCGCGGTGCCGAGGTAGGCTTCGGTGCCCGCCGCGTCCTGCGCGTAGCTGAGCCGGTCTGCGTGGTAAGCCAGCGTCTCCACCAGTGCGAGGTAGGGATCGGCCGCACCCCGGTCGCGCCAGCCGGGCATCAGCACCGCCAGCCTGTCGAGCATGACGCGGCGGAAGCTGGCGTAGTCCTTCGCGAGATAGTCGATGCGCGGTTCCTCGGCCACGACCGGGGGGCAGCGGTGCACGGGGGCGCAGTCGAAGTCGCTGGGGCAACCGGCCTTGAACAGGAAGTCGATGGCGGCAAGGCGCGGGTCGAAGCGCTGCGGTGGTTCCTCCTCTCCGCTCGCGCTGACGAGGTGCAGGACGTAAGTGGAGAAATCTCCGGCGGCATTGACGCGCAGGCGTATCCGGTTGCCGTCGGTTTCGATCAGTTCCTCCACGCCGATCCCGGTCACGCGGTCGCCGCCGGTCACGCTGAAGTTGGCGGCGACCAGCGGCGGCGAAGCGGGAACGCCATCGGTCTCGCCGGGCAGCGCATGGACGAAGAACACGTCGATCAGGGTCTGATCCGGGGAGGCGATCTCCAGATAATCGAAGCCGTTGATGGCGTCGGGCTGCGGGTCGCCCAGGGTATCGCGCACCGCCGCCACGCGGCGCGCCTCGCGGCAGAGGTAGCGGGCGGTCATGGCAGCGGCCTTTCGATCGTCGCCAGCTTCGTTTCGCCGCTGGCGCGCAGGACGTAGGCGACGCGGATGCGCAAGGTGGCCTCCTCGATGGTCACTTCCACCTGCCCGACCTCGATCAGATCGCCGAGCCACTGGCCGAGCGCGCCCTGCAGGCCGAGTTCGACGGCCACGGCGATCGAGGGATCGTTGCCGCCGAACAGGATCTGCCGCAGGCCGCTGCCGAAGTCGGGCCGCATCACCCGCTCTCCGGGAGAGGTCAGCAGGAGCTGGCCGATCAGCATCCGCACATAGCCCTCGGCGTCCATGGCGGCGGTGCGACCACCGGAATCGAAGGCGAGGGGGAAGGCGATGTGCGGCGCCTGCGAGGTGGCTGGCTGGGTCATTGCGCGATCACTCTCGTCTGCACGGTGGTGACAGTGGGCGGGCCTTGCGGGATCTGCTCGGCGCTCTTGCACAGGCCCGGCGAGGTGGAGAGGATCAGCGGCTGCCCTCCGGCGGTGACGCGGGTGGCGGGCACCAGCCACTGCACGGTGACGCAGGGCTGGGGCTTGGTGCCCGCGCCTACCGGGACCTGGAACGGGCAGGCGGCGATCGTCGCCATGTCGGCCGTGGTCGCGGCGGGCATCCCGCCCAGCATGACGCGCGGCGATCCGGGGGCGATGCTCATCTGCCCGGAGTGGGGGCACATGCCGAGCGCGCCGATGTGGAGGATCGGGCCGGGCATCAGGTCACCACCAGCGCGCCCTGGTTCACGGTCACGGTTGGCCCCGTGAGCATGATCGTCGCGCCCTTGCCGTTGGTGATGGTGATGCCGACGTCGTTGATCGCGATCATCGCGCCGGTCATGGTCTTGAGCAGGAAGCCCCCGGTCGGCCCGGGGGTGTCGCTGATCATCAGCGTGTTCTGCCCGGCGGTCTGGATCACGAAGTTCGACAGGCCGGGCGTGCCCGCCATCGCCAGCGGCGGGACTTCGCTGGTGCTGTGGTAGTAGCACCCGGTCCAGATCGGGTAATTCAGGTTGCCCTGTTCGAACTCCACCCACACGCCCGCGCCGATCTGCGGCAGCCAGTGCATGCCCATCTGCTTGCCGGTGGCGGGAAAGCACGGTTCCGCCCACGTCGAGGGGGCGAGGCCGGGACCGTCGGGGACCTGCACCATCAGGCGGCCGGTCTGCATCGGGTCGATGTTGTTGATCACCGTGCCCCGGTACTTTCCGTAATAGCGGCGGGTCTCGGTCATGCGGCCACCTCCTGCGTCCATGAGCCGTGCGCATTGCGCGCCAGCTGGAAGTTCTGGCGGAGTTCCCCGCGCTTGATCGAGGTCGTCACCGACTTGACGAGGTAGACGCCGTCGTGATGCGGCCCGGCCCCGCGCACCGGCACCAGCCGCCCGGGCACCAGCACCCGGCCGTAGCGCGCGACGTCGAGCGTGCCCGAGGCACCGACCACGCGGCTGGCCTGCGCGGCTTCTCCCAGTCCGCGCATGACCAGTTCGGGGACGTCGAGCCGTGCCTGCGTCTCCCGGTCCGAATTGCGGCCGAGGTCGGCGAGCTTGGAGAAGCGGGCATAAGGTATCCAGCCCGGCCCCATCGGCGGGCTCAGGATCTCTCCGGGAATGGGGATCGGGATGGTGAGGCCGGTGCCGCGCACTTCCTGGCTGAGCAGGTAGGGCAGCAACTTCTGAGTGCCGTCGAAGGTGAAGTTCAGCGACTGCACGTTGGATGCCTGATCCATGTTCACCGTCAGCGCGGGCTGCATCGAGAAGCCCTGGCTGTTGAAGTTGCCGCCCGGCGTCAGGCCGCCGAGGTCCGGCCCCCAATAGGCGGTCGTCACGCCTTCCTCCTCGGTCGGCTCGACCATGAAGACGTAGCCGCAATCGCGGGCGAGACGGTTGACGTGGCCGTAGTCGGTGCCTTGCTGGACGTGCCAGCCGTTCACCGGATTGGGGATCGTCCAGCTCGGCGGGGGAAGAATCGCGGCGATCACCCCCAGCGGCGTCCACCGGGCGAGGATGAAAGCGACCTGGCCCATCGGCGGCATGCCCGGCATCGGCAGGCCGGTGACGTCGTACTGGTCCATCAGTTGCGTCACGTCGCCGCCGGTGACGCTGAGGGTGGCCTTGCCGCTCTCGTTCGACTGCGCGACGTCGTAGCGGGCCACGAACCCGTCGAGCAGCACCGTGCGCAGGCCGTCGATGGTCAGCGAGAAGATGAACCGCTTGCCCGGCGTGAACATGCCGCCGGGGAGCATCTCGGTCTCCACCGCGCCCCCTTTGGCGAGGTTCAGCTTCATCTGGAAACCGCCGCGCGGGGACTGGCGGGTCACCTGCAGTTCGGTGATCGCGTCGATCAGCGCGGGCGGCACCGGGTCATGGGTGATGAACCCGGTCCGGATCGAGAGCTGCGCGCCCCTAAGCATCGCCCTGCGCCTGATGCGTGGGGCCGGGCAAGGGCACCATGACCCGCGAGCCGGGCGTCGCGGCGAGCGCGTCGATGTCGGACAGCCCGGCCGCGTCGGCGAGGCGCCAGTCCAGTTCGGCCCGGCCGTAGGCCCGCGCCGCGATGAGGTCGGCGCGGTCGCTTACTCCGATTTCGGCGACCCCGGCGGGGGAGAACGCCTCGGGCGGCGGGATCAGCCGCCGGGTGACGTAGGCCGCGTCACTGCCGTCTGGCAGCGTGACGGTGGCGAGCGGCAGGCCCTGATAGCGGCTGGTCGCGCCGAATGCGGGCTCGGCGCCGGGGGTAAGGCCGGGCAGGACGGGAAGCTGCGACGTGCTCATTGCAGCGCCTCCAGCCCCAGATCGGACAAGGCCCGTCCGCCGAAGCGCCCGGCGAGGCTCTCCTTGCGCCCCTGATAAGCAAGGTAGAGCGAGGCAGGCCAACTGGTGAAGCCGAGGTCGTTGGCATTGAGCACCCGCAGCGACAGCTTCACTTTCGCGCGGATCGGATTGAGCGCGGTGTCGAAGGCGTCCTCGGTCACGCTCATGTCGGTCAGGCGCACCGGCATCACCCGCGAACGGCCCCAGACGAAGACGGTCAGCGGTTCCGGCGCGGGCAGCACCTCGATCGCACCGCGCGCCGCCTGTGCGTGGGCCGCGCGCATCGCCGCGAGGCCGGGGTAGAGCATCCGTTCGAGGATCGCGAGCTGCGGCCAGAGGCCGAGCGTGGCGGCATCGTCGGTCGGCTCGGCATTTTCCAGCGCATCGGTGGCGTCGAGTTCGGCTTCCAGCGAGATCGTCTCGGTCGGCGGGCCGGTGAGGCGGGTCGCCTCCTCCGCCGGGGCGCCATCGGTCGCGCCGCGCGGCTGCAGGGTGCGGGAGAGGGTGTCGGGGTTGTACTGCAGCGGCACGACCTCGATCAGCACGCCGGTCTGCGCCTCGACGCGCACGAGACCGGCCTTGAGCAGACGGGGGGTGAGGGGGGAACTGGCCATCGTCGCGCCTTTTGCTTCAGGGTTTCTTTTTCTTCTTCTCGGCCCAGGGGGGATCGAGCAGGTCGATCGAGAGCCCGCGCACCGAGGTGCCCCGGATCTCGTCTTCCTGCTGCCAGCGGTCCCACTGGTTCGGGTTTTGTCGGTACTGGTAGGATTCGTAAGCACTGGAGATTGAGCGGCGGGCCAGCCAGTCGCCGATGTCCGCGCCGAACACGCCGCTCCAGAACGGTAGCAATCCGCGATAGAGAGACTCTGCCGCGGCGGCGTCCCGCAAGTCCACCGACTGCCCGCGCAGCGCCGCGGAACGTGCAAGGGCGGTCCAGTCCACACCCTCGCCGCGCCATGGGAAGAGGCTCTCGCCACTCAGTGGCGGCACCAGCGTGGCATCGAAGCGTGGCGCGTAATCCGAGGGTAGCAGGCTCGCTCCGAAGTGCGGCGCGAAGCGGGGATCGAGGAGGGGGGCGGACGCCTCCGGCTCGCTTCCGGCAGGCGGCGGTGCGACATCCGGACGCCCCCCGACCAGCGGGCTCGGATCGAGCTGCAGGCGAAAATCGCCGAGCAGGCCGATGCTGGAAAGCTCCGGCGCATCGCGCAGGCGGATGCCGACGCGCCGGTTCTCTTCCACGGGGCCGAAGTCCTGCACTTCGCCCTGCGCGTGGACGTCGAGCAGCGAACCGGGCGGCAGCAGCGGTTCGATCGCCCTGCGCACGGCGACGCCGCGATGGGCGGACAAGTTGGCGTTGTAGGCGTCGTCGCCCTCCAGTGAAGCGTAGCCGTAGACGTCCACCCACAACCTGCGGCTGCGCCCGCGCATCAGGCCCTCGATCGTGGCGACGTCGCCGGGGTCGAGGTCGGCGCTGTCGCGCTCGAACAGGACGTGGCCGGTCTCCGGCATCACGCCTTCGCCGCGCTCGAACGCATCGCGCGGGGGCGCCGAGCCGATGCCGCGCGGGCGGGGCGGATCGTCGTGGAGCGCGATCGGCGGCGCGGCTCCGGTACGGGCCTGCGCGACGTGGGCGAGTTCGTGAAGCAGTACCGGCTCGCCCGCTCCGGCGCCCAGCACGACCTCGTCCCCCAGAGCGAAGGCATTGGCGCCCAGCACGTGCGTGCGCTCCCGTGCCTCGGCCCCGGTGTGGAGGCGTACTCCGGCCAGGTCGATGCCCAGCTGTGCCTCGGCCTGTCGCCGCACCGTGCCCGGCAGCAGGGAGCCGCCGCTGCGGGGGAGCAGTCCGGCCTCGTCCCGGGCTGCCCGGCGAGATGCGGGCAGGCCGCCGAGCAGCCCCGGTGCGGCCAGCCCGCGCACGGCGGTATCGCGCGCGCGGTTCTCCAGCGCGGGGCGTGCCGCTTCGGGAGAAGCGCGGGGGGAGGGCGCATTCATGGACGGTCCTCCCGGGGCCTGCCGTTCGCGTCGAGGCTCCGGAATTCCCCGGCGGTGTCGAGTGCGGGAGTCCCTGCGCGGCGCGGGGCGGGTGTCTCTGGCACCGGGCAAACCTGATCCGGATTGAGCGTGACGATCAGGTTGGTGACGCTCGCCTCGGACAAAGTTCCTTCGGCCGTACGCGGGGTCAGCCCGGCAAAGCCGATCTCGGCATCGGCGATACGGCCGATGTGCACCGCGCCGGTGCGAACGTCACGCGATCCGCGTCCGCGCGTCGGGAAGCGCAAGTCGAGCGCGCTGAGATCGAAATGATCGAGCCGTACCGCCAGTGCGCCGGGGCGCTCGGGATTGGTGATGCCCTGACGGCGGAGGCTCGGGTAGGCGTTGAAGATCGGATCGAGCGGTTGCAGCGCCCCCGTGACCGTGAGGCCCCCGAGCGCGTGCGGCGCGAGTGTCGCCGTCCCCATCGATCCCAGCGAGACGGTGAGATCCGAACCGTTGTCCAGCCCCAGCGCGAGCGCCAGCCGGTCGATCCTGAGCGGCGCGGCGTAGTCCGTGCCGCCGGAGTCCGAGGATGCCGACGGTGCGCGGGGAGAGCGTGCGCGCAGCAGGGTTTCCAGGTCGATCCGGCCCGCCTCCGCCTCGCGCAGGTGATTGCCTTCGAGGTTCCATTCGAAGAAGTCGTGATAGATCGGGATCGGCTCCGGCGTGGGCCCCATGCCTTCGGGATCGCCCGGCGGGTAGAAGTGGAAGCCGGCCCCGATGAAAAGCGTCGATCCTTCGAGGTGGAAGTCCACCAGGGCATCGGCGAGGTTGGGGATCTGGCCCTCGAGGTCGGCGTAATTGATCGAACCGTTGGTGATCGGAACGTTCACCCCGAAGGTGTAGTCCAGCGAAGGGATGCCCAGCGCCCCGTCGATCCCGTAGGCGCCGGCGAGCGTGAAGCTGCCGTTGACGTGGCTGAACAGCTCGTGGTTCGCGGCGAGCCATGCCGCGCCCGCATCTCCCGCCAGATAGCGCGAGGCTGTTGCCCCGCCGCCGCTGCCGGCGCCTGACGGGATCGGATTGATGCGGAACCACGCGTCGGTGATCGTCGCCGAGGGAATCTCGATGACGCGGCGGCCCTGGTTGTTGCCGCCGAGATCCACCGCGACTTGCGGGGACTCGATGCGGCGGATGTCGAGGTGGATGCCCGCACCCTCGTCGTCGTAGCGCAGGCCGCGTGCGTTGAGGCCGGCGAGGGTGACGTGGCCGCCTTCCGCCGCGTTGTAGGATAGCCGATCGCCGCCGATGCCGGTGCCTTCGCCGAACATGTCGTGCCGGGTGCCGCCCGCTCCCCGGCGTACGCGGATGCGCTGGTCGGGATCGCCCATCACGTAGCCGACGATCTGGGTGGCGGACCAGTCGAGGAGGTCGATGCTCATCGGCCCGTCGCCCGCGAGGTTCGCCTGAAGCACGTCGGCATCGAAGGCCATGCGGGCATTGAGCGAGCCGACCAGCTGCGCCTGCAGCCGCTCGGTGTGAAGTGCTTCGGCGCGTACGATCCCGGTGATCGCGGTGCCTCCGGCGGAGGGCACGATCTCCAGCGGCTCGTTGGTGGCGGGATCGGCAGGGCGGCCGACAAGGACAGGGCCGACCGTGAAGGGCTCGCTCTCCGGCAGGTCCAGCCAGAGGTCGAGGCTCGCAAGGTGGATACGCATCCCCGAGGCGGCCACCTGGCCAAGGCGCAGTTCGTCGATGACGATGCGTTCGTAGGGCGTGCCTGCAGCCGCCGCTGCCGCGGGCGTGGGATGCAGGTGCACCGAGAGCCGCGCGGTGATGTCGCTGACCGTGATCTCGCTGGTGTCGGGGGCGAGGATCTGCATCGACGGTCCCGAAAGCTCCAGCTGGGAGAGGTTCAGGCTGTCCAGATGCAGCGGCGCGCTGCCGTTCGCGCCGATCGAGACGACGTTGCCGGAATAGCGGATCAGCCCGGTGTCGAAGTTGCGAAACCCGTAGCCGAGATCGACACCCGGCCCGGTGCCGTCTCCGTAGTGGACCGTGCCCGCGCCCGAGATTCCCGTAGCTCGTCCCTCGATCGCACCGCCGGGATCGAAGGCGAAGTCGATCCTTCCCGCGTTCAGCATGCCGCTCGCGCGCAGTTGTTCGCCGTAGCGCACGAGGAAGTCGGTCTCCACCGAGCCGATCGAGCCGCGCGCCCTTGCTGCACCGGCGGTCGGCCCGATGGTGGTCGCCGCGCCGCCGAGGCCGATCAGCAGGTTGTGGACGTTGATGTCGGACAGCGTCGCCGCCTCTCCCGGCACGAAGCGCCCGCCCGGTGCGGCCTCGGGCAGTTCCAGGTGCAGCGAACCGGCATCGACGACGATCCGCGCGGCGCTGATGCGGTCGACATGGAGGCTGTCGATCGCGAATTCGCTGCGCTCGTCCGCCAGCGAGGAATAGCGGCCGGAGAAGCGCACGCCAGTGGCCACCGTCGGGCCGTCGGCGCGGATCGTGGTGCCGTCGGCGGTGTGCCAGCGGATGCGGCTGAAGGTCAGGTTGTCGAGCCGCAGCGCATTGATCCGCGTGTCGCCGCCCGCCAGGACGACCTGCCCGGACACGTCGCCGCGCGTGATATGCATGCCCCCGCCGCTGCGTCCGTCCGCGCCGCGATAGGTGACTTCGGTGTCGGAGGCGACGAGGGCATCGAGGGCGACGGTCATCGTGCCGTCGCTGGCCATGTCGACACTGACCGCGCGGGGCGCGCGCTCGGCCCCTTCCGGCCGATCGAGCTGGCCACCGGCCTCCAGCATCCGGCCCATCGCGAAACGGAAGCGCATCTGGTCGAATCCGGCGACCTCGATGGCGCCGGACATCCGCGTCTCCCCGCCGCCGAGGTCGATGTCGAACCCTCGCAGGGCCAGCCCGAGCAGGGCGCCGGAGGTGATCTCGACCCGGTACGAACTGCTGCCAGCAACCAGTTTCTCGTAGCCGAGGCCGCTGCCTTCGATCCGGCCGATGCGGAAGGTCTCGATGTGGATGTTGCGGAAATCGATGCCGCCGTTCTCTCCGGTGCGGCGGCGCAGCAGGATGTCGGCGGTGATGTCGCGCGCGGTGCTCAGGCCATCCGCCCAGATGTGATGGGTGCCGTTGTTGTAGTCGAGGGCCTGCAAGTCGAGCTGGCGCACCACGAGCCCCTCGACATGCAGCCCATCGGTAGCCACCCGCAACCCGGCGCTGACACCCGACAGGGTTAGGGCCTGTCCCTCGCGCTCGGTGATGCCAGCGCCGTGGATGCCGCGTACCGCCACGGAACTGGCCCCGATCCGCGCGGAAAACGTCTCGCCGCCGCCTGCCGAGATGGTCGGTCCGGTCACGGTGACTTCGCGCACGCGGATGTCGAGCAGTTCACCCAGCTGGCGCGACACTTCCAGCAGTTCGCGTTGGTCCTGCGGCGAGCGGGCCAATCCTTCCGGCACGCCGATGCCGAGCGAACGGCTCCGCAGTTCCTCGTAGCGACCGACCAGCGGGCGCAGGCGCAGCAGGTGCTCGCGCTCGGCGGGCAGAGGAGGCGGATCGGCGCGCAACTGCGCCTCGATCGCGGCGAGCGTGGGGATCGTCGCGGGCAGGGCGAGGTCGCGCAGGGTGAAGTCGTCGGCGCTCACGCTCGGCCCGCTCGCCGCTGTGCCGAGGCGTGCGGGCGAAGGGGGACCGGCGCTGACGAAGCGGCGGATCGCCTCCTCGCTGGTCATCTGGCGGAAGGCCAGCGCGGCGGTGTCGCCGCCGCCGCGTATGCCGGTCAGTTCCGCATGGCCAAGGCGGACCGGGCCGTCCACGCCGTCGACGCTGACCCGCGCAATGGCGATGGACAGGCCGCCGACACCGCCCACGCCCGTCTCGGCCTGCAAGGTGTCGAGCCGTGCCTGCTCGGCGGGGCTCAGGCGATGCCCTGCCTGCAGCCGCGCCATGAGCCCCAGCATTTCCGCCTCCAGCGGCTCCAGTGCGGCGAGCCGGGGCCGCAACTCCTCGCGATCGGCGACCAGCCCAGCGACCTGTTCAGGAGCGGCGGCGCGCGCCCGTTCGATCCGCGCGTCGAGGACGAAGATCTGCGCGCGCAGCGCCGCCGCGCGGTTGCCGCCTGCCGCCGCCGTGAAGCCCTCGACCGAGAGGCTGGCGACGCGCAGGTCGCCCATGTGAAGGCCCTGCGCGTCGATGCGCCCGACCGAGATGGTCGCGGTGCCCAGCGAGGTGTTCGCCGCCGCCCGCTCGGTCAGCGCGTCGCGGTTGAGCGCGAGGTCCCACAGCAGGCCGAGCACATGGCCCAGGACCGGGGAATCGGGCAGCGGTGCGGTCTGGAAACTGGCGCTGGCATCGACTCCGGCGATGCCGAGGTGGCGCAGGCCGGTCGGTTCGGCGTCCCCCGCGCGGGTGTGGACGATCTCGTCGAGCGAGACGTCGTCCACATGGAAGCGCCCGGCACGCGGCGCCCGCAAGTCCTCTGGCGCGAAGGTGAGCGCGAAATCGAGGTCGGTGAGCGAGACGGCGCCCGCGCGCAGCGTCGATCCGGTCGAGACGGAGGCGAACCGGGTGAGCGCGATCCGGCTGGCCCGCACGCGCATGAAACCGGCGGGCCCGTTGATCTCGATATCGACGACGTTGGGCTGGGCGAGCGCCGCCTCGCGGTTGTCCGAGCCGATGGAAATCCGCTCGCCCGGCGAACGCGCCAGCACCGCGCCGGTGTAGAGCGGAGCCCCGGCGTTGCCCTCCAGCTGTTCGAGGTCGACGGTCACTCTGAGCCCGGTGGTCTCGGCATACGTCGCGGATTCCCCGGTGAAGGGGTCGGTGCCGTGGACGGGGCGGGTGTACTCCTCCAGTTCGTAGGCGCCGGTGCCGAACAGCATCGCCAGCAGGTGGCGGCTGCTCCGCGCGGCGCTGACCGTGTGCGGGCGCGGGAACGTGCGCCCCACGCGCGGGTCGTAGAGCGCGAAACGTTCGACCAGCGGCCCAAGCGGCTCGCGGGTCCAGGCCCGTTGGCGGTGCGACTGCTCGAAGATCCAGTCGAAGTCGCCGGCCGTGATGCCCATCTGGACCAGCAGCGCCAGATCGGCCGGGTTCGTCCCGTCCCATGCCGCCGGGTCGGCCAGTTGGCGGCGCAGCGGGGTTTCCCCGCGCTCGTCAGGGCGGGTGAAGGCGAACGACAGCCCTGCCTCGTGGAGCATCGACTGCGACAGTGCCCCGGCGATCCGGGCGGCATAGGCGCCGCGATCCTCGAGCTCGAAGGCGCGGCGCTGGTCCTCGGGCAGGGCGCGCAGGATGTGGAAGGCGAACAGCGCCTCCTCGAACGTCACCTCATCGATGGTAATGATCCACAGGAAGGTGCTGACGTGGAGCAGCCGCCGCAGGTCCTCGCGATTGAACGCCGGATCGCGGGCGCCGAGGACAGTGGCGAGATCGTTCCAGTAGCGTCGGTCCTGTTTTACCCCGTCGGAGAGGGCGGAGAACAGGCGGCGCATCAGGCCCAGGACGTCAAGCCTTCGCACGACGGCCGGCAGGACGGACAAGCCGGGCGCCGGGCGCGTGGACGTGGCCGCGGTTCCTTCCGGCGGCGCGTGGGCAGGAGCCGGCACGGCGAGCGCGGCCAGTCGCACGAACAGGCGATAGGCCGCCTCGGCGCTGTCGTCGAAGGCGCGGGCGGCGGCGATCAGTTCGGCCTGTCCTTCCAGCAGCGCGCCCGCCTCTGCGGTGAGGTCGGACAGGGAACCGTCTTCGCCGCGAACCACGATAAGCCCGGCCATGGCGGCTTCGGCGCGCAGGTCGTCCGGCAGTTCCTCGATCAGCCGCAGGTAGAGGCGGCCCTCGTCGAGCGACTGGAAGCGCGCCTGCTCGGCGGGCGGCATCGCGCGCAGCATGTCCCAGGCGAGCGAGGCCTCCCAGTCCCGCACTGCCCAGTCGAAGAAGCTGCGGCTCAGCAGGGTACGCATCCGGGCCATGGTCCTGTCCGGCCGCCGGGTGCGGACGAGCATCGCGAAGCCGCGCGCTTCGGGCGTCTCGCCCCGGCGGTCGACGGGTTCGAGCGCGCCGATGCAGCGATCGACGATGCCTGCGCCGTCGAGCCGGGCGATGACGCTCTGCAGGCTGCTTTCCGGCAAGGGGGGAAGGGCGGCGTCCGGTGCAGGTGTCGGTGCGCCCGAGAAGCGCGGGTCCGACACCGCGAGTGCGGGGTTTTCAGCCAGCAGCCGAAGCGCCTCACGGGCGTCCTCGCGGCTGGCGTCGGTGAGCATGATGGAGAGCGTGCGGCGCAAGTCCTCTTCGCGCCGGGTGAGGTCGGGCGCGGCCGCACGCCGTCCCGCTTCGGTGCGCGCGGCCCGGCGGCCGGCCTCCTCGCGGTCGTATTCGGGCAGGGCGGTTGTGCGCAAGGCGCGTAGGTCCGCGCCGTTATCGCCGCCTTTGAGGCGCGTGAGCTGGCCTATCGGCACGCGGCGCAGCGTGGTGACGGCGGCGTGATGTTCGGCCGGACTGAGCGAGCCGGGGTCGAGCCGCATCGCCCGGAAGATGCGATGGCCGTTGTCGGCGCGGTCCAGCATGTCCGTGGTGAACGATTCCGCTGCGGCCAGAACCTCGCGCCGATGGCTGCGTGCATGATCATCGCCAAGGCCGTTCGCGAGCGCGGCGAGCGGCCCGGTGCCCAGCTGCGCCGTCAGCACCCGCGCCGTCTCGAAAGGCAGCGGCGCGAGCAGGTCCAGCACGCGGGTCACGGCATCGGCGGACGGGGTTTCCTGCGCGAGCACGCGAACCATGTCCTCGCGCTCGTCCCGGTAATTGGCCTCGACAACGTCTTCCAGACTGCGTGCGGGTGACGGCTCGGCCCCGTCGAAATGCAGCGCGCCACCGGTCGCCGCACGCGGGCGCGGCGCCATGCCTCCGCCGAGCAGGGCTGCGGCCAGGCGCTCGGCCTCGCGCTCGGCGGCAAGCGGCGACGGCGGTGTCGCGGAATGCAGGCGGCCTTGCGCGACATGGACGAGTTCGTGCGCCAGCGTCAGGCGGCTCGCCTCGGATGCCGGATCGTAGCCGCGCAGCCACACCACATTGCCCCGCGCCGCGCCCCGCGCCCCGGCATCGGCCAGCAGGCGGTCGCCCTCGCGATCGAGCCGGAGATCGACCTCGCTCGCCGCAAGGCCGAGAGCCGGGGCGAGGCAGGCGAGCGCGTCTTGCGCGGCCTCGCGCGGGGCGCTCACGCTCTCGGTCGGGGAAGGGGCGGCGCGTTCGCTCATGGCGCGCGGCCTTGGCCCGCGATCCCCGCATGGACGCGGGCGGCGGCGGCGCGGCCGATGTCCTCGGGGCGGGGCCGGGCGGGAAGACGCTGCGGCGCTGCGGCGCGTGACAGGCCGCGCTGGCCGACGAGACGCTCAAGCTCGGAGGAGAAGGCCGCCCCGGCGCGCCCTGCCTCATCGGCGTTGAGGCCGTGGAAGACCAACTGGCCGACCTCGATCGCCACGCGGCTCACAGCCAGCCTCCCAGTTCGGCCGAAGTGACCGGCCGCTCCAGCTTGCGGCATTCGAGCACGGCGGCTTCGTGCACGTGGCGCATCTCCACGGCGTCCCCTTGCGCAGCGGCGAGGAACGCGGCGTTGACGGCGATGCTGCGGATGTTGCCGGGCGCGACGTTGAGGCGCGCGAGGCGGTCGAAGTCCAGCCCTTCGGTCGGCGTGGCTTGCGGGAAGGCGCGTTCCCAGACGGTCCGGCGCAGCGCTTCGTCGGGGAAGGGGAAGGCCACCACGAAGCGCAGGCGGCGGAAGAACGCGGCATCCAGCGATTCGCGCTGGTTGGTGGTGAGGATGGCGAGGCCGGTGTAGCTCTCCATGCGCTGCAGGAGGTAGCTGACTTCGATGTTGGCGTAGCGGTCGTGCGCGTTGCCGACTTCGCTGCGTTTGCCGAACAGCGCGTCGGCCTCGTCGAACAGCAGCACCGCGCCGCTGCCCTCGGCGGCGGCGAACACGCGGGACAGGTTCTTCTCGGTCTCGCCGATGTACTTGCTGACGACTCCCGCCAGATCGACGCGAACCACGTCGGTGCCGAGGTCGGCGGCGATGACTTCGGCGGCCATCGTCTTGCCGGTGCCGCTGGAGCCCGCGAACAGCGCGGCGATGCCGAGGCCGCGCCCGCCGCGCGCGGCGAAGCCCCAGTCCTCGTGGACGTGGCGGCGGTACCGCACTTGCGCGGCGATGGCGTGCAGCGCGGTCTTGAGTTCCGCGGGAACGATGAGGTCATCCCACGTGGCGACGGGGTGGATGACTTCGGCGATGGCGGCGATATGCGCCTGCGCATGGGCGCGGGCCTCGCGGTGGAGCAGGTCGCGCGCCGCCTCGCGGTCCAGCCCTTCGGCCAGCGGGCCGAGGCGCGCGATCGCGGTCGGGCCGATGGCAAACTGGCTGGCCAGGGCTTCGCTCGCGCCGTTGAGCCTGGCGGTCTGAGCCTGCCCCAGCGCCCGGGTCCAGAGGGCATGGCGCTCGGGCGCTTCAGGCACTTGCAGTGTCGCGGAGACAAAGGGGCGGCGGCATGGCAGCGCCCCCGCGCCGCCGCTGACGATGATGCAATCGTCCAGTCGATCGACGAGATCGGCGGCGAGCGCGGCCTGTTCGGGAGCGATGTCATCGGGCAGTTCAATCAGCAGCGCGAGGCCGCCCAGCAGCGCCTCTCGCCGCCACAGGGCTGCGAAACCGTGGCGCTCGGCGGGAGTGGGCGGTAGGTTCGCCGCGCCGAGAACATGGAGGCGGCGCCCCAGCCGGGTTGCCGCAGTCTGGGCGATGAGCCGGGCGTCGGCGGGCTCGCCGTGATGCAGGTGGATCGCGGGTACCTCTCCGTCCGCGCGCATCGACCACCAGCGCTCGACCAGCCGCTCCGCCTGGGCGCGGCCGGAGGGGCCGATTTCCGCGCCCGCCGCCACCGGGCGGACGAGCGGGGCGAGGCGTTCGTCAAGCGCGTCCTCTCCCAGCAGCGCGAGGAGGATGCGTTCGTCGATCAGGAGTTCGGAAAGGGTCGGTCGGTCGGGATCGGCGAGGCGCAGGCACCGCAACGCGCGCAGCGGGGCGTCGGGACGCAGCGCCGACCATGCCGCCTCCGGCAGTACCGCCATGGCGAGGGCGGCGGTGATGCGGCCTTGCGGGTCGCCGGTCACGGCGGCACAGAGCGCTACGGAGCGTGCACTCAAGTGCGGCAGAGCGGCCAGCAGCAGGCAATCACGGGCGAATGCGATGAGGCCAAGGCGCTCGGCGAGACGCCTTGCCGGCCCACCGGATTGGGCGGCCTCCTGCGCTGCGTGCAATGTCGCTTCGGCGGCCGCGATTTGCTCGCCTGTTCGCGCGGCGGCAAGCGCGAGGTGCGCTTCGATCACGGCGATCTCGCCGGCGAGAGACGGCGCGCTCATATCGTCACCAGCGGGGTGGCGAAGCGGCCGTCGCCGCCGGGGGTGAGCAGGCTTTCGGCGCCGTCGATGCGCAGGCGCACGAGGTAGTCGCCGCGCGCGATGGCGCGATAGGGGATTGCGATCTGCGCAGCCTCGTCCACGCTTTCGGCTAGGCCATTGGCGGCGGGAGCGGCGATGGCATAGCCGCGTGGAGGCCGCGAGGCGGGCGCGCCGCGTTCGTTGAGCAGCACTTCGACCCGCTGGTCACGGCCGATGGCGCGGGCGGCGGTGACCGTCAGGGTGCCGTCGGCGTAAACGATGCCGTCGATGGTCCGCGTCGCGGAATTGGCGGCGGAGACGGTGTTCACCACCGGGCGCAGGATCAGCGCGGCGGCGTTGGAGAACACGCCTTCGTGCGCGGTGGCCGGATCGCCCATTTGGCGCGGGTGGATGACGGTGACGCTCTGCACTCCGGCGCGCGGGCGAGGGGCGGCGGCAAGGTCCACGTTCAGGATGTGGGCGCGGGAATCGGAGGCGGGCGCGTGGTCGGTGGCGCCGATGCGGACCACGGTGCCGCTGGCGGCGAGCAGGCGCAGGCCGGCGATCGCCAGCGTGTCCTCGGTGGTCACCGCCGCGCTCGGATCATCGGCGAGGCCGACCCGCGCGATCTCGGGCAGCGCCAGCGTCTCGCCGAAGACGGCGCGGGCAGTGGCGGGCAGGGCGGTGCGGCCCTTCGCGCGCGGATCGATGAGCACGACGCTCGCTTCGTAGGCGACGGTGGTGCGGTAATGCGCTTGGAATGCCGACCAGATCCGCGACATGTCCTCCAGCGCGACGGCGGTGGGGGTCAGCTTGACCAGTTCGATCTGGTCGGCGAGGCCGCAGTTCTCCAGCGCCGTGGCGAGCGGGCTCGCGGCCGTGGGCACCAGTGCGCGGCGTACCGCCTCGCGCGTCAGGACCGCGTTCTCGCCGAGGATGCGCAAGGTGTGGCCGAGCAGGACTTCGGCGACGAACATCTCCGCCGCGAAGGTCGTGACGAGGTAGTGCAGCGTGAACGCCAGCGGCGGTGCGGAGACGAGGTCGCCGCCGCTGTCGCGCCCAGGCAGCCCGAGATTGCGCCAGGCCGCGTTGGGCGTGACCTGATGGAGATAGAGGTTCACCCGCGTCGGCTCGGGCTGGCCGGGCTTGGCGACGAGGTCGGGCGGCCCGGCACTGACGCCGATGGTGCCGACCGCGTCGCCTGCCTTGTCGAGCGCAAGGCCCTCCACCACGAGCTGGCGCAGCACGGCGGTGACTCCGGCGATGGCGAAAGGCGTGCTCATCGTGCGCGCTCCCCGCCCGAAAGGAACTCTGCGGGGGAGGGGCCGGGCGACGGCGCAGGCGAGGCGGGCTGGCGCCGTGCGGGCGGCGGAACGGGGGGCGGGGGCACCGCATGGACGTCTATGCGCTCGATCCGGATGACGACCGGCGGCTCGCCTCGGGGCGCCGAAACGGAGCGTTGGCGAGGTTGCGGAGCGGCGGGCGTGGGCCGGGGTATCGCATGCGCGACCGGCCGAGGAGCGGGTTCAGCGCGGCGCGGCGGGGGTGCCTGAACGTCCGGGCCGGGCGTTGTGCCGGCGCGTGCGTGGACTTCGACGTGGCGCATGATCTCCTGCAGCACCGTGCGTTCGGAGATCTGGAGGTTCGGGGAGGGCGAGTTGGCCATGCGGCGGGGAGCCGGGCGGTCAGGCGCTTGGGCCGGGGGGGGCGTGAGCGCAGGCGTATGGCCGGGATCGGCAGGGGGCTGCGGTATCGCAGGACGTTCGCCACTCGGTATCGCCGTCTGGATTGGCGGCACGGCCTGAGAACGGAAGCGCGGTTCCGGATTCTCAGCGGACGTAAGCACTTGCGTAACCTGCACCACCGAACCCTGCCGGATTGTCGGCGCGGCGGCGGGGGCCGTGGTGCCCGGGCGCGGCGCCGTGCTTTCCCTTGGGGCGGAGGGCGCGTCCATGACCGTGCGCGGTATAGGCTGCACGCTCCCGGCGATCGGCTGCGCCGGTTCCTCGAAGGCCGTATCTCCGCCGCCGCCCTCGTAAAGCGTGCGCGGGCGCGGGGAAAGCAGCGCCACGCGGCCCGAGGCTCGGGCTGCGAGGGTGGCGAGATAGCGGCTCACGCTGCCAGCTCCAGATAGGCCGCGCGGCGCTGCGGGGTCATCGCCAGGATGTCCGCCTCTCGCCAGCCATAGGCACGTGCGAGCGCGGCGACTTCCGCCAGCAGCCGCCGCGCCTCGGCGGCGACCGAACGGGCGAAGTGATGCGCGGGATCGTGCAGCGCCGGAATGCTCGCGCCGCAATGGGGGCAGGCGACGAGCAGCGTGATCGCCGCCAGCGGATCTGCAGCTTCCAGCGCATCCTCGATCGCGGCGACGGCCTCAGGCGGGAGGTTCGCGGGATCGGCGGGCGCACCATCGCGGGTGCAGAGCGTCACCACGCGGGCGAGGAGGGCGCGCTCGGCCGCTTCGGGCTCCTTCATCGCCAGCGCCGCCATGTCGTGGCTGTCGGCGGGGCGGGCCTCGATCCGCCACGCACCGGTCGTCACCGAGATCGGCGCGACCTCCTCCGGCGCCATCGCCAGCAGGCTGTCGGCATCGAGCGTGACTTCCGCCGTCTCGCCACATGCGTGGCAGGGCAAGGTCGCCTCGATGGCCGGGCCGAACAGTCGCCGCTGGTGCGCGATCAGCTTCCCGTCACGCGCGCCGACGGGAAGGCGTGCAAGGGCATCATCCCCGGCACCGGGCTCGGCGGCCCTCAGCAGGGCGAGCGGGTTCGTGCCCGCCTCCCAAAGTGCGAGCAGTCCCTCGACCGGGTTCGTGGACATGGCCTTACTGCGGTTCGACGAAGCTCGGTTCGGAAGGCTCGGTTACCGCGTAGTCGCGCTCCCAGCCTTCGTTCTCGATCTTGATGTGCTGGATGGCCACCGCGTTGGCGTTGGCGTCGAGATCGGGCATCGACTGGAACTCGCTGATCCAGCAGCGGAACAGGCGATAGACGATCGCCGGTTGCCCTGCCTCATTGTAGAGTTCGATGGTGATGTCCTTGCGGAAGTCGGCGAGCGAGACTTCGGCGCCGAGGGCGGAACCGAAGTTCCAGACCTTGTTGGCCCACCGCTCGAACTCGACGTCATGGGTGACGCCGCGTTCCAGGGTGACGGCCTCGAACTCGCTGCGGCCGGGGGACTTGCGGCTGGAGGAGGGATCGCCCCCCTCGCGATGCTTGACCACCTCGGTCGTGCGCTTGAGCGCGCTGACCTTGCTGACGCCCGCGACATAGCGGCCGTCCCACTTCACCCGGAACTTGAAGTTCTTGTACGGGTCGAAGCGCTGGGCGTTGACGTTGAACTGGGCCATCGGGCAACTCCTCCCTTGCCGATTACGAAGCGGCCTGACCGGCCAGCTGCTGGATGCGGATCATGACGAATTCCGCGGGCTTGAGCGGCGCGAACCCGACCAGGATGTTGACGATGCCCCGGTCGATGTCGGCCTGCGTGGTCGTCTCCTTGTCGCACTTGACGAGGTAGGCGTCGCGCGGGGTCTGGCCCTGGAACGCGCCCTGCCGGAACAGGCCGTGCATGTAGGTGGTGAGGTTCAGCCGGATCTGCGCCCACAGCGGTTCGTCGTTGGGTTCGAAGACGACCCACTGGGTGCCCCGGAACAGGCTTTCCTCGATCATGAGGGCAAGGCGCCGGACGGGTACGTACTTCCACTGGCTTGCCTCCACGTCGGAGCCGACGCGGGTGCGCGTCCCCCACGAGAGCGTGCCGTAGACCGGCAGCGCGCGGATGCAGTTGAGGCCCAGCGGGTTGAGCAGCCCGTTCTCGGAATCGGACAGCTTGTAGACCAGCCCGCGCACCCCGCGCAGCTGCGCGTCGGTTCCGGCGGGGGCCTTCCACACGCCGCGCTCGGCGTCCGTGCGGGCATAGAGCCCGGCGATCGCGCCGGACGGGCCGAAGGTGCGCAGCTGGAAGTCGTTCAGCGGATCGGCCATGCGGACGCGGGGGAAATACGTGGCCGCGTTGGCGCCCTTGACGGTGAGGCCCGAGGAGATCCACTCGAACGCGCGGTCGACGGTGTTCACGGTCGGCGGCGGGTCGATCAGCAGGAAGGCGCGGCGCCTGGCGCAATAGTCGAGCGCGGCCTGATAGATGGCGTTCGGGTCCAGCCCGGTATCGAGCGCGTTGGGATCGCCGGGGCTGGCGCGGGTGGCGTCGGGCAGGACGAGGATGTTGAAGATGTCCGCCTTTTCCAGCGCATGAATGCCGGTGAAGGCGGACGGACTGCCGATCACGTCGGCGCTCTGCGGCAGCTGGGTGCCGTCGGCGCCGGGGACGGGGTTGCGCTGGGCGGCTTCGGCCGTGCCGGTGCCGAGGCGGTAGCGACCGACGTTGAAGTTTGCCGCAGGCAGCTTGAGCATAGCGAGGGCGCCTGCCGGGGCGCTGTCCGCCAGCGAAAGCGTGGTGTCCACGGCCGCGGGGAGCAAGGCCGGGTCGAACATCGGGGCGATGCGCAAGGCCTTGCCCGATCCGGTGACGCCGACGGCGACGGCCGCGCCGGGCAGTGCGGCGGCCAGCGCCTCGTTGAAGCGCCGCTCCAGCAGCCGGGCGAGGGCGACGACCGAGGTGGGCAGCGTCTCGGCCTGCTTGACCAGCGTGACTTCGAGCGCGGTGACGGGGCCGCTGGGCCGGTTGGCGGTGACCCGGACCTTGTACGCCTTGTCGTTGGCGAGGCCGGTGATCCCGGTGGAGGTGACGGTGAAGTCGGTGCCGACGATCCCGCTCTCGGCCGGGCGCGCGCCGGGGCTCGCGGCGGGGACCTTGGCGCTGGCAAGGCGCGAGCCGTTGGCCGGGTCGTTGAGCACCGCCTCCACGAAGCGGGGCGAGGCGGTCGATACGCTGAGGTCTGCCCAGCGCTCGACGGCGCCGCTGCCGAGATCGGTCAGGGTGAGGTTGAAGTTGCTGGCCGATGCCCCGTCGTAATCGACGTCGGCGACGATCCCGTTGCCCCAGTCGCCCTTGCTGGTCGCGGTGAGGGTGAAGCTGACCTTGGCGGCGTTGGCGACGCCTTCCTTGAGGTTGACCTGCGCGGCGACCCCGTCGCTCTTGGGCACGCGCACGACGATCGCCTGGCCGCCGCCGTTCTGGAAGAACTGCTGGACCGAATAGCTCAGCTCGCTGTTGGCGGCGAGGCCGCCGAATTCGCGCTCGTAGTCGGCGTAGCTGAAGATCGTCGTCGCCCGGTTGTCGAGCCCGCGCGCGGTATAGCCGACGAAGGCGGCGATCGCGGTGGGTACGCCGGCCAGCGGACGCACGCCGCTGCCCAATTCCTCGACGTAGACGCCGGGATAGGTCGGTACGATAGGCATGAGGCCCCTCCTCCCCCTTGTCCGCACATGCGGATGGTGGATCGATGTTGATGGGAAATCGACCTTGAATGATTATCGCTACGTATAGCTACTTGGCGACCGGATCTGCTTGCGGCGACTCAATAGCACCGGGGGAAGTTCGGGGCACATGACGATCTATGTTAGAGTATGTTTGTCGTTGTGCGGCGAAATGACTTATTACGCAGATCAACTGATATTGGTTAACATCATGTAGTATTGCTTCTACTTGATTGGATTGTCTTTCCCTGCATTTCGACTGTCGTTGCGGGTTTTGCATGCGGTAAAGCGTGGCGCTTTGCCGCGTCACCCCGCGCAGGATTGAGTCGCTGCGCTTGCCATGACGATGCAGCGGCAGGTCACCCGCTCCCTGCCCGTCGGCGCCACCGTTCAGAACAACTCATAGGTCGCGGCGACCAACTCGATTGTCCCGTGCGGCTTCGGTCCGCAGGTCCTCCCGGCAATCTGAGGAGTCGATCCGTGCATCTCGCCCTGTTCCTTTCGCTTTCGGGCTCACATCTTGCCGGCTGGCGCCATCCGCTGGCCGAGCATGGCGATCCCTTCGACGTCGCCAACTACGCGCGGATCGCGCAGGCGGCGGAACAGGCGAAGCTCGACATGGTGTTCGTGGCCGACAAGCTGTCGATCGACGACATCTACGGCAGTTCGTTCGAGGCCGCCGTCAGGCTGCGGCCCGCGATCCACGTCGAGCCGCTGACCCTGCTTTCGGCACTGGCCATGACAACGGACCGGATCGGGCTGGGGGCGACGATCTCGACCAGCTATTCCGAGCCTTATCACGCTGCGCGCATGTTCGCGTCGATCGACCACTTCAGCAAGGGGCGCGCGGCCTGGAACGCGGTCACCTCCGTCAATGACGGCGAGGCGCGCAACTTCAGTCGGGCGGAGCATCTGGGGCACGCCGAGCGCTACGAACGCGCCGCCGAGTTCATCGACGTCGTGCGCCTGCTGTGGGACACATGGCAGGAAGACGCGATCACCGCCGACAAGGCGAGCGCGCGCTATGCCGATCCGTCGCGGATCCACTACGCCGATCATCGCGGCACGTGGTTCCAGGTCAAGGGGCCGCTCGGCGCGGTGCGGCCGCCGCAGGGGCATCCGGTGCTGATCCAGGCCGGTGTCTCCGGGGCGTTCCAGTCTCTGGCCGCGCGCAATGCCGAAGTGATCTTCCCGGTGCAGTCGACGCTGGCCAAGGCGCAGGCGTTCTACGCCGACTTCAAGGCCCAGGTCGTGGCCGCCGGCCGGTCTCCCGATGCGGTCAAGGTGCTGCCGGGGGTGGTTCCGATCATCGCGGATACCGACGAGGACGCGTTCGAACTCGAAGCCCAACTCGACGCGCTGATCCATCCCGAGGCAGGGCTCAGCTTCATGTCGGGGAGCATGAACTACGACTTGTCCGTCCACCCGGCCGATGCGCCGGTGCCCGATATCCGCGATCGCATACGTGGCAGCAAGGGCCGCTTCGAAGTCGTGCTCAAGAGCGCGATGGAGCAGGGCATGACGCTGGGCGATCTCGGTCGAAGCTATGCCAAGGGCCTCGCCTTCGCGAAGTTCGTCGGCTCGCCCGCGACGGTGGCGGACAGGATGGAGCAATGGGTTCGCGAGAAGGGCGCCGACGGCTTCGTCGTCATGCCGCCCTACATGCCGGGAGGGGCGGAGCGGTTCCTTTCAGGCGTCGTGCCGGAACTGCAGCGGCGCGGGCTGTTTCGCAGCGAGTACGCGGGTACGACCCTCCGGGACCACCTCGGACTGGAGCATCCCGGCAACCGCTTCGATCTGGGCGAGGACATGCTGGCCGCGCAGTGACGCAGCCGCGCACTTGGCGTTTCGGCGCCGTGGTGCCGGTCCGGGGCTCTCTCGAGTGGCTGCCCGGCAGCGAATCGGCATGTTGAAAGAGCCGGTCACCCGGAGGCGGCGCCATGCTGCTTCCCGGTGCCGCACGTGGTTCGTAACGACGAGATGAGGCGGATCGCATGTTCTCCAGAGGCCGGAACATTACACGAGTGCCGATCTCGCAAGTCATTATTCGATTGCTCTAATTGCTTCGGGAATACAGGATTTGCCTGTTTCTCGGAGAAATCTCTTTGATGGCCGATAAGGTCAAGGCTATATTGCGGACCCGGAGTAATTGACCATGCGGAAGGTCCGGCCGACGCTTTTTCGTAAAGTAGCGTAGATTTCGTGCTGCATTGCAGAAAGGGCGTAGACGACGTCGCCATCCCGTATTACCATGTTTGAAATAAGTATTACTGACATGGGTGGTCAAATATTACGAGGGCAGGCGCATGGACGGGGTTCGCGTAGGTAAGAGATTGATCGGAACACAGGCACCAGTCACTGTCGGCTGGGAGAATATCGGCAGGGTCGAAGGCGGTCCGGTGAAGCAGTTCGTCTTCACCTGGTTCCAGCCAACGGTGCTCTTCGCGCTGATCGCGTTCTGGTACTACGCCCCCAATTCCATCGCCAAGGCATCGACAGCGATCGGCATCGGCATCGGTTTCCGTCTGTTTCTCCTCGGCCTCGAATGGGCCTTCCCGCGCTACGAAAGCTGGAGCCTCACGTGGAAGGAACTGGCGACCGACCTGTTCTACGTCGGCCTCGGCTACACGATCCTGCGCATCGTCGATGGCTACATCGGCGACGGCGTGATGATCGAGGCGATCCAGGGCGCGTTCCACTGGGACAAGTTCGCCTGGTTTACCGGCCTGCCACTGCTGCTCCAGGCGTTCCTGATCTCGTTCATCTTCGATTTCGGGCAGTACTGGATGCATCGCGGGATGCACAACTGGTATCCGCTGTGGCTGCCGCACTCGGTGCACCACTACATCACCCAGTTGAACATCAACAAGGGCGCGGTCGGCAACCCGGTGGAGTTGTTCCTGATCGGGCTGGGCGTCGGCGGGTTCTTCGACTTCCTGCCGCGCGCGTTCCTGCTTGCCGGGGCGATCGGCATGGCGGTGGGCAGCTACCAGCACATCAACGTGCGCTTCAATTCGCCCCGCTGGTGGCGCTTCCTGTTCCACACGACCGAGCATCACAGCCTCCACCACTCGCAGGACTTCGAGGCGAGCCGCAGCAACTTCACCAACACCTACATCTTCATCGACCGCATTTTCGGCACCTGCGTCGATGGCGAGGCGGAACTGCTGGGCATGGAAGGCGGCCGTCGCATGGGCATCCGTGAGCAGATGACCTTCCCCTTCACCGAAGGCTGGAAGACCCTGAAGGAACGCTTCGGCGGCACCCGCGCCACTGCGGTTCCGGCCGAGTGACCGCCCGCATCGGGCGCGGCTCTCCTCCCATGCAAATGCAGTCCACCGACCTGGGCGGCCCTTGTGGCCGTGCCGAAAGGGATACCATGAACGCGCGTTTCATCGACTGGATCTGGCATGTCAGGGGCAGCCTGCCGCTCGCGCCCGGACAGTCGCGCGAGGATGCCTTCGACCGCCTCACACCCCTGTTCTTCGAGAGCGGCACCAGCCACGAACGCGGCGGCGACACGCTGACCTTCACCAAGCGCGATCAGGCCGCGCAGGACAGGATGTCGGTCTTCGACGGCGGCACGCTCCGGATCGAGAACGGCGTGGGCGGGTCCGTGCTGCGCTGGCACATGACCAGCCGGGCCTTGCTGTTCTGCTTCCTGGCGCCGCTGCTGTTCCTCGCCTTCGGGCAATTGACGATCGCGCTCGGCAAGCTGGAAAAGCCCGCAGCCGAAGCCTCGGAAAAGAAGGACGAAAAGAAGGACGAAAAGAAGGACAAGGCCGTGCCGGCAATGAACCCGATCGACAAGTTCCTCGGCGCACCGGCTCCGGAAAAGCCCAAGAAGGACAGCAAGGACAAGAAGGACAAGAAGGAAGATAAGAAGGACGACAAGCACTCGCCCACTTCCGCCTATGTCTTCGCCGGTATCTTCGCCGCGCTCTACGTCGGTGGGCGGGTTCTTGAGGACCGGAAGATCAAGGCGCTGATCCGCAGGAAGCTCGCGGGCGCTTAGGGCACGGGAGCCCGTCTCCTGCCGGTTCTCGTCGCACGGAGATCAGTTGGGGCCCCGCCTCTGCGGGGATGACGAAGAGCTTTTCAATGTGCAGTTTCGCGCTTCCGTCCGCTTCAGGCGACGATCACCCTGACGCCAAGGTCGTTCAACCGTGCGGCCATGTCGCGGGGGATGCCGGGGTCGGTGACGATCGTGCCGATCTCGTCCAGCCCGCACACGATCGCGCCCGAGGACGAAGTGAACTTGCTGCTGTCGACGAGGAGGATGACTTCCTCCGCGCGCTCCATGAACCGGCGCTCGGCGGCGACGAGGATGACGTCCTGCTGCATCACGCCCTGCGGGCCG
The DNA here is from genome assembly GCF_000293195.2 of Sphingomonas sp. LH128. Classification (NCBI taxonomy): domain Bacteria; kingdom Pseudomonadati; phylum Pseudomonadota; class Alphaproteobacteria; order Sphingomonadales; family Sphingomonadaceae; genus Sphingomonas; species Sphingomonas sp. LH128. Next base: position 6,527 of record NZ_ALVC01000285.1, on the reverse strand, counting down.
ACGGCGGCGGCGCCCATGAACAGCTTGGGTGCGTGAAAGCGCGGCATCGATTCCTCGCCCGCCGGGGCCAGCACGATGTTCTGTTCCCGGAACACGGTGCCTGACGGCAGCAGCACCCGCGTGCCCTGCTGCGGCAACAGGGCATCGACGATGTGCAGCGAATTGGTGAGGACCTGACAGTCCAGTCCGGCCAGATGCGGGCACATCTGCAGGGTGGTGGTGCCGCCGTCGATCATTATCCCCTCGCCCGGACGGCACAGCGCGGCAGCCGCCCGGCCGATCGCCTGCTTCGCCGGAAGGTGCTGCAGGATCGACTGTGCGAAGGGCGTCCCGGCAAGGCCGTCCTCGCGCTCTTCCTTCTGCTCCTGCGCCAGCTTGGCGCCGCCGTGCACGCGGACGATCAGGCCCTCTTCCTCCAGCCGCGTCAGGTCGCGCCGGATGGTCGCGGGCGATGCCTCGAGCCGGGCCTCGAGCGCGCGATACGTCACGAAACCGGTGGCGGTCACCGCTTCGAGGATCAGGCGTTCACGCTGCGTGGAGTGCATTGGCTACCTTATGTCGGTTTATGTCGGTCTTTGCACGGCCCTATGGCCGAGTTTTCGATCATGATCCATCATTTCTGCTCACGGGTTCATGCCCGCCTCGATCATGTTGCCCGCCCCGATGATCACCGTCGAGCCGACGAGCAGGCCGATCCCGGTCCAGACCAGCGTGCGGGTACGAAGGCTGGCGCCCTTCCACTCCTTCAGCGCAAAGCCCCAGAGCGTCGAGAACAGGATGATGGAAGCCATGTGCAGCGTCCACGAGGAGAAGCCGTAGCGGCCCATCTGGCTCTCGCCCATCGTGTAGAAGAAGAACTGGAAGTACCACAAGGTGCCGCCCAGAGCCGCCAGCAGGTAATTGACCAGAAGCCTAGGCTTTTCCCCGGTCGGCACTCGGCCGAGGAACTGGCCGAAGCTGCGGTTGCGGCGGATGAGGATCGCGCACCAGATCGCATTGGTGGTGAGGCCGCCCGCAAGCACCACGCACAGCACCGGAAGCCCCTGGCTCAACGGATCGGTCCCGGCCGCCAGCGTCAGGTCGCGGATCGGCTGTCCGGCATCGAGGCCCCAGGCGAAACAGCCCGACATGACGCCCGAGAACACCGCGATCAGCAGGCCTTTGCGAAGGTCGAACTCGGCCACGCCCTCGGAAATCTTGCCGCCCAGGTCCTTGTCCTTGGCGCTCCCCGCCCGCGCGACGACGACGATCCCCGCCAGCGTCACCAGAATGCCCAGCAGTGTCAGTTGCCCGCTGGGGCGTGAGGCGATCTCGCCGATGGTGCCGTGGAAGATCGGCGGTCCCATCGTGCCGATCACCGTGGTCAGTCCCAGCGCCACGGCCATGCCCAGAGAGAGCCCGAGATAGCGCATCGTCAGCCCGAAGGTCAGGCCGCCGAACCCCCACATCGCGCCCCAGAACCAGCACCACAGCAAGGTCCGCGAAGGCGTGGATGCCAATACGCTGAGCAGGTCCTCGGTGCGCAGCGAGGCGAAGAGCCAGGGCGCGATGGCCCAGGAGAAGATGCCGCCCGCAAGCCAGAATATCTCCCACGACCACAACTTGATGCGCTTGTAGGGGACGTAGAAGCTGGCGGAGGCGAAGCCCCCAAGCCAGTGAAACAGGACGCCCAGCGGCGGATTGCCTCCCATGATTTTCGTGATCCTCTCTTGATGTATATTATCGGGTGGCCGCCAGGCAGTTGCGGTCGATCTGGTCGATGCGGGTGGTGCCGGTGAGCGCCATGGCGACGCGCATTTCGGCCTCGATCAGCTTGAGCATCTTCGTGACGCCTGCTTCCCCTCCGGCCGCGAGCGCCCAGGCCCAGGCGCGGCCCAGCAGCACGCCCTTGGCGCCCAGCGCCAGCATCCGCACCACGTCGAGGCCGGAGCGAATGCCGCCGTCGGCCAGCACGGTCAGGCGGTCTCCCACCGCATCGACGATCGGGGGCAGGGCGCGGGCGCTCGAAAGCACGCCGTCGAGCTGCCGCCCGCCGTGGTTGGAGACGACGATGCCGTCCGCGCCCAGCTCTGCGGCTTCGCGCGCGTCGTCCGGGTCGAGAATGCCCTTGATGATCAGTGGCCCCTTCCATTCTGAGCGGATGAAATCGAGATCGCGCCAGTTGATCGAGGGGTCGAAATTGTTTCGCATCCAGGCGAAGAAGTCCTCGATCCCGGTCCTGCCCTGCAGCACCGGTGCGACGTTGCCGAGCGTGTGGGGGCGGCCGTTGATCCCGACATCCCATGCCCAGCCGGGGCGGGCGGCGGCCTGCGCGAAGCGCCATAGCGCGCCCTTGATGCCGCCGGACCCGGCAAGGCCGGTGTGGTAATCGCGATAGCGACTGCCGGGGACCGGCATGTCGACGGTGAAGACGAGGGTGGAGCAGCCCGCCTCGACCGCCTGCGCCAGCAGGTCCTTCATGAAGGCGCGGTCGCGGATCATGTAGAGCTGGAACCAGAACGGCCGGTCCGCAGTCCTGGCGACTTCGCCGATGGTGCAGGCGCCCACCGTGGAGAGTGTGAAGGGAACGCCGGCGTTCTGCGCCGCCCGCACCGCCTGCGTCTCGCCGCGCCGGGCGTAGAGGCCGGCCAGCCCGATCGGCGCCAATGCAAGGGGCAGGGCCAGCTTCTGGCCGAACAGCTGCGTCGACAGGTCCAGCGCCGAGACGTCGCGCAGCACGCGCTGGCGCAGGGCGAGTTCGGCAAGGTCGGAGACGTTGCGGCGCAGCGTCGCCTCGGCATAGGAGCCGCCGTCGATGTATTCGAACAGGAAGCGCGGCAGCGTGCGGCGTGCGGCTTCGCGAAAGTCGGGGATCGAGGCGGTGATCATGCGGTCAGTCCTGCGGGAGCCTTTGCCACGGCTTCGCGCCAGGCGTCGCGGTAGCCGAAGAGGTCGCCTTCCAGCGGTTCGACGCAGATAAGTTCGCCGCCCGCTTCGAGCGACGGGTCGATCAGGCGCAGCGCGCCGAACGAGACGTCGTTATGGGCATTGGCGAGGAAGACCCGGGTTTCCGGGCGCAGCGCGGCGAGTGCGCGCACGAAGACCTCGGCCTCGGAAAAGCGTCCCTCGATCAGCAGCCGGTCCTTCGAACCGATCAGGTCGAGCGCGGTATCCGCCACCAGCGCGGCATAAAGGCAGATCGCCGCGCGTCGGGCGTACCAAGTTCCCTGCCACTCGACCGGCGCGTTGACCCAGCGCGCCTCGCCGTCGGGATAGGGGCCGAAGCCGGGCGCGAGCGTGGGCATCATCATCGTACGGCGGCGCAGCAGCGCCGGGACTTCGGCCATCAGGCGGGGCTGGTCGGGCTTGATGTCGATGCGGCGGGTGTCGAGCTGGATGACCGTCTCGATCTCGCGCCCGCCCATGAAACGGGCCGAGGGCACGGGCGCGCCATAGGCATCGACGTTGACCAGCGTGTCGCGCCCTTCGGGCAGCGAGGCGATGGCGAAAGGTTCGGCAGCAAGGCGCATGGCGATGAACCATGTGCCGGTGGAAAGGATCGTCGCCTCCTGCCGCGCGATCTGCGCGAAGCCGCGCGCGGCGAGCAGCGCGGCGTTGGAATCGTGAAGTCCGGCAAGCACTTGCGCACTCGCGGGCAAGCCCGTCTCGGCCGCGAGTTCGGGGCGCAGAGTCCCCACGACCTCGCCTGCGCCGACCACGGGGGCAAAGCGCTCGGCCCAGCCGAGGCGCTCGGCCATCGGTGAGAAGCGCGCTTCGCCGGGTGCCCAGAGGTCCGAGTGGCAGCCGAGGCTGGTCACTTCGCTGACCGCCCGGCCGGTGAGGAACCAGGCCCAGTACTGCGCCCAGGGCACCAGCGTCGCCCGCGCCATCGCCTCGGGGTGGCGCTGCGCCATCCACCAGATCTGCGCGCCCATGTTGAGGCCGTCGGGCAGGGCGGGGGAGCCCGTCACGGCAAGCGCGTCGCGCTCGGCCCGGTAGGCGGCCATGACGTCGCCCGGGATCGGCTGTTCGTAGTCGAGCGGGGCGAAAAGCAGCCCGCCTTCTCCGATCGCGGCGAAGGCGGCGCCATGGGCCACGGGGATGATCGCCTCGACCGGATGGCCTGCCCATTCACGCAAGGTGGCGCGCAGCCATTCGCCGATTCCCTCGGCGTCGAGGCGGCGGATCCCGTCGATTTCATGGGTCGGGTTGGGGCGCACCTGGCGGCACACAAGGGTACCATAACGGCACCACAGCGACACCTTGGTGAGGGTCTTGCCGATATCAACGACGATGTAAGCGCCTGTTCCTGCCATTCTCTCCGCCGCCATTTTCAACCAGGCAGCGATCTGCCTGAACATGGTGTTGATTGATTGATTGTGAGCGATTATTATCGATTCAGATTGAACATGAAAAGAGGAAATGTCAGAGGGTGTCCATGGAAACAATCACTGCCCCCGCCGCCCCGTTGAAATCCGCCCCCGCGCTCACTTTCGCCGTGCCGACCAGCCGGTGGGACGACTCGGTCGCGGCGTCTCTTTCTCCTGCCCAACTGCTGCTCTACCGCTCCAACCTGCTGGGTTCCGACCTGACTGTCACCAACTTCGGTGGCGGCAACACCTCCGCCAAGCTGGAAGAGGTCGATCCGCTGACCGGAGAGACGGTGGAAGTCCTGTGGGTGAAGGGCTCGGGCGGCGACATCGGCTCGATGAAGCTCGATGGATTCGCGACGCTCTATCAGGACAAGCTGCTTGGCCTCGAACAGCACTACGGCGGCCCGGACGACGACGACAAGATGGTCGGCTACCTGCCGCACTGCACTTTCAACCTGAACGGCCGCGCGGCGTCGATCGACACGCCGCTCCATTCGCTGCTGCCTTTCGCGCATGTCGATCACGTCCACCCGGACGCGATCATCGCGCTTGCCGCCAGCTCCGGCGGGGAGGCGGCGACGCAGGCGATCTGGGGCGGCCGGATCGGCTGGTTGGCGTGGAAGCGCCCCGGCTATACGCTGGGCGTGCAACTGCGTGACTTCGTGGCGGCCAACCCCGGCGTCGAGGGCGTGATGCTCGCGGGCCACGGCATCATCTGCTGGGCGGACAGCGCGAAGGCCTGCTACGAACACACCGTCGAACTGATCGCCGACGCTGCCGCCTACCTCAATGCGGGCCTTGCCGGGAAGCCCGCGTTCGGCGGCGCGGCTTATGAAACCGCCGGGGACCGCGCGGCAATCGCGGCCGATCTCATGCCCCGCCTGCGTGGCCTGATGACCGGAGCGCGGCGCAAGGTCGGCCACTATTCGGACGATGCCGAAGCGCTCGAGTTCGTGAATTCGGCGGACTTCCAGCGCCTCGCTGACCTCGGGACCTCGTGCCCCGATCACTTCCTGCGTACCAAGATCGCGCCATTGACGCTCGACCCGGCGCGGTTGCAGGATGGCGCCTACCTGGCGCAGAAGATCGCCGATTACCGCGACCTCTATGCTGCCTATTACGAGCGCTGCAGGCGTCCGAACTCGCCCGCGATGCGCGATGCCAATCCGGTCGTGGTGCTGGTGCCGGGCGTCGGGCGCATCACGTTCGCCACCGACAAGACCACCGCGCGCCTCGCCGGCGAGTTCTACGGCAACGCCATCAATGTGATGCGCGGGGCCGAGGCGATCGGCGACTATATCGCGCTCGATGAACAGGAAGCCTTCGACATCGAGTACTGGCTGCTCGAGGAAGCCAAGCTGCAGCGCATGCCCGCGCCCAAGCCCTTGGTCGGCCGCGTCGCGCTGGTGACCGGCGGTGCGGGCGGCATCGGCGCGGCGAGCGCGGCGCGGCTGATGGCCGAGGGCGCCTGCGTGGTTCTCGCCGACCGCGACGGCGCCGTCGTCGAGGACGTGCGCGCCGGTTTCGCCAGGCAGTTCGGCAAGGACGTGGTGCGTTCGGTGGTGTGCGACGTGACGGATGAGGCGCAAGTCGCCGAAGCCTTCGCCGTCGCCGCGCGCGAGTTCGGCGGCCTCGACATCCTCGTCGCCAATGCCGGCATCGCCTCCTCGGCGCCGATCGAGGAAACCACGATCGAACTGTGGAACCGCAACTACGACGTTCTGGCGCAGGGCTATTTCCTGACCAGCCGCGCCGCGTGGCCGCTCCTGCGGGGCATGAAGGAACAGGGCGGCACCAGCGTCGTCTTCATCGGCTCGAAGAACGGCGTCGCCGCCGCTACCAATGCCAGCGCCTATGCCTCGGCCAAGGCGGCGGCCAACCACCTTGCGCGCTGTCTGGCGCTGGAGGGGGCGCCGCACGGCATCCGCGTCAACGTCGTCAACCCCGATGCCGTCATCAAGGGCAGCCGCATCTGGGACGGCGACTGGCGCAAGGAGCGCGCGGGCGCCCACGGTATCGACACCGGCAAGGAACTGGAGGAACATTACCGCCAGCGCTCCACGCTCAAGCGCGACGTGCTGCCCGGTGACATTGCCGAGGCGGTGTACTTCCTGGCGGGCGACCAGTCCGCCAAGTCCACCGGCAACATGATCAACGTCGATGCGGGCAACGCCC
>NZ_ALVC01000284.1:0-19687 GCF_000293195.2 Sphingomonas sp. LH128 | reverse complement strand
GCCCCCGCCGAACTGGCGCTCGTCCACAACGGCATCATCGAGAACTTCAAGCCGCTGCGCGAGGCATTGGAATCGCGCGGGCGCACCTTCGAGAGCCAGACCGACACCGAAGTCGTCGCGCATCTGGTGTCCGAGCAGGTCGAAGCGGGCGTATCGCCGGAAGACGCCGTCAAGGCGGTCCTGCCGCAGCTGCGCGGCGCCTTCGCGCTGGCCATCGCCTTCCGCCGCTTCCCGGACATGCTGATCGGCGCCCGCCTCGGCTCGCCGCTGGTCGTCGGCTACGGGGATGGCGAGACCTACCTCGGATCGGACGCGCTGGCCCTCGCCCCGCTGACTCAGAAGATCACCTACCTCGAGGAAGGTGACTGGGTCGTCATCACCCGTGAGGGCGCGACGATCTACGACGCCGACAACAATCCGGTGACGCGCGAAGTCGTCACCTCCGGCGCGTCGGCCGTGGCGATCGAGAAGGGCAATTTCCGCCACTTCATGCAGAAGGAAATCTTCGAGCAGCCCACCGTGGTCGCCCAGACGCTGCGCAGCTATCTGCGCCAGGTCGACCAGTCGGTAGCGCTGCCGCAGATCGATTTCGACCTCGGTTCGGTCAAGCGCATCACCATCGTCGCCTGCGGCACCAGCTTCTACGCCGGCATGGTCGCGAAGTACTGGATCGAGACTTTCGCCCGAGTACCCGTCGATATCGACGTGGCCAGCGAGTTCCGTTACCGCGACCCGGTTCTGGAAGACGGCGGCCTCGCCCTCTTCATCTCGCAGTCGGGCGAGACGGCCGACACCCTCGCCGCGCTCAAGCATTGCAAGGCGGCCGGGCAGACCATTGCCGTCGTCGTCAACGTGCCCACCAGCACGATGGCGCGCGAGGCGGACCTGCTGCTGCCGACCCACGCCGGTCCGGAGATCGGCGTCGCCTCGACCAAGGCCTTCACCTGCCAGCTGGCGGTGCTTGCCGCCCTTGCCGCGCATCTGGCGGTCAAGCGCGGGCGGATGGACCGCGCTGAGGAAGCGGAAGTCGTCCAGCACCTGCTCGCCACACCCGCGAGCCTCAACGCCGCGCTCGACCACGACGAGGAAATCGCGGCCATGGCGCACCTCATCGCCCCGGCGCGCGATGTGCTTTACCTCGGGCGTGGGCCGGACTATCCGCTGGCTCTCGAAGGCGCATTGAAGCTCAAGGAAATCAGCTATATCCATGCGGAAGGTTATGCTTCAGGTGAAATGAAGCACGGCCCCATCGCGCTCATCGACGAGGCGGTGCCGGTGATCGTCCTCGCCCCTTCGGGTCCGCTGTTCGAGAAGACCGTCAGCAACATGCAGGAGGTGCGCGCACGCGGCGGCAAGGTGGTGCTGATCTCCGACGCGGAAGGCATCGCCGAGGCGGGCGAAGGCTGCATCGCGACCATCGAGATGCCGCGTGTCCACCCTTTGATCGCCCCGCTGGTCTACGCGGTGCCGGTGCAACTCCTCGCCTATCACGTCGCCTGCGTGAAGGGCACCGACGTCGACCAGCCGCGCAACCTCGCCAAGAGTGTCACGGTCGAGTGAACGCGAAGGCGCGCGGTTGGCGAACCGCGCGCCCTTGCCTCACATCGAAGGCGCGTAACCGCCGTTGAGCGGATAGGTCTGCCCCGTGATCCACTCCGCCGCGTCGGAGCACAGGAACGTCACGAGCGCGGCGACATCGTCGGACTTGCCGTAGCGGCGGATCGTGTAGCGGGCCATCTGCGCCTTGGCGTGATCGCCCTGCATGACTTCGGCGAGCTTTTCCGCAGGCATGTCCGGCATCAGCGAGGACAGCGAGACGGCGTTGCTGGTCACGTTGTAGCGCCCGAGTTCCTTGGCGATCGAGCGCACGAAACCCTGCGCCCCCGCCTTGGCCGAGGCATAGACCGCGAGCTTGGGCTCACCCACGCGGCCTGAATCCGAAACTATGGTGACGATGCGGCCCTTCTTCGCCGCCACCATGTTCGGAATGAACGCAAAGCAGGCATTGTAGACGCCGTAGAGGTTGGTGCGCAGATAGCGGTCCCAGGCCGAGGGCTCCTCCTCCCAGAAGTTGAGGGTCGGACGCAGCGAGCCTCCCGGCCCGGCCATCCCGGCATTGTTGACCAGGATCGTCGCGGCGCCGAGCTTGTCCCTGATCGCGGCATCCGCGCCGCGGATCGCATCGAGATCGCCGACATCGAACGGCACCGCCAGCGCCGGCACGCCCATCGCGCGGATTTCCTCGGCCACGGCTTCTGCGCGTTCGGGCACGAAATCGTTCACTGCGATGCCGCCCGCATTGTGGCGCGCCAGTTCCAGCGCGATCCCGCGTCCCGCGTTCTGCCCGGCGCCGGTGACCACCGCCACTTGTCCACCAAGGTCGAGTAGATCGTGTTCGCTCATTTCATCCCGCTCCCATGTTGCATGCGCATTAGATAGTATTTACTATCTTTATCTGCGAGTCCCTTGGCACTGCCCGTATCCGCCGATCATCCCGGCGATGCCCGCATGCCATCCGACCCGAGTGAATAAGGTGCGGCGGTGCTTGCCAAGAGCCGGAAGGCCGAAGCGTCCCGAATATCGCGGCGACGCTGGCGATACCGCCCGAGGGAGAGGAGAAGAGATGTTCGAGGAATTCGACCTGACCGGACGCGTGGCGCTGGTGACCGGCGGCGGCACCGGCATCGGCCGGGCCATCGCGCTGCTGCTGGCCCGGCGCGGCGCGGACATTGCTGTGGCGGGTCGCAAGCGCGCGCCGCTCGACGCGGTGGTGGCGGAGATCGAAGCGCTCGGCCGCAAGGGTCTGGCGGTAGAGGCCGACGTGCGCGAACTGGCGCCCGTACAGGCCATGGTCGAGACGGCAGCAGTGCATTTCGGGCGGCTCGACATCCTCGTCAACAACGCGGGCGGAGCCCATGGGCACGTCGGCATTGCGAAGATGGACCCGGCCAAATGGGACCGCGACATCGCGCTCAATCTCAATTCGGCGATGTATGCCTCGCAGGCGGCGTTTCCGCATTTGCGCAAGGTGAAGGGCTGCATCGTCAACGTGTCCTCGGTCGCCGGGATGCACGGAACACAGGGCGTGGCGGCCTATTCGGCGGCCAAGGCGGGCGTCCAGATGTTCACGCGCGTCGCGGCTGCCGAGTGGGGGCCAACAGGTGTGCGCGTCAACGCCGTCGCCCCCGGCATGACCGCGACCGAGAAGGCCCGCGCCGGATGGGAGAAGACCGGCTTCGACGCGGACAGCGCCGCGCATGTCTTTCCGCTGCGTCGCTACGGCCAGCCCGAGGACGTGGCACAGCTCGTCGGCTTCCTCGTCAGCGATGCGGCGAGCTACATCACCGGCGAAGCCATCGCCGTCGCGGGCGGACCGGTTCTGGGCGGAATGGTCAGGATCGACGATTGAGAAGTCCGGGCACTGACCATTAGCACCCGCTCATAATTCGTCATTGCGAGCGAAGCGAAGCAATCCAGAGCAGTCTGAGACCGCCCTGGATTGCTTCGCTTCGCTCGCAATGACGAGATGAGAGTGGAATATTCCTAGAGCTTCGCTTCCATCTCGGCGAGTTCGGAGCGCAGCCACATCGTTTCCGACAGATTGCGTCCGCCGCTCTCGGCCAGCAAGACTTCATGCGCGGCCTTGCGGACGGCGATGGCCTCGGCGTTGGTCGGTTCCGCGCCGAGGGCTATGTCGGTGAGGTGCACGGCTTCCAGCGCCGCGCCGCCGTCCAGCTTCTCCTGCGCCCGCCGGGCAAGGTTTGCCGCCCCGCCCGCCAGTTCGACAAGGTCCGCATCGATGCTGCTGCGCGGCACGCCGTAGAGCGCGGTGGTGCCGTCCTCATAGTGCAGCCAGCCCGAATACTCGCGCCAGATCGACTTGACCGCCCAGTTCGCCTTGCCGTGAAATTCGCCGATCTCCAGCCCCTCGGGCCAGGCGAATTCACGCATCAGAGTGTGGACGTCCTTGCCCGCCTTCATGCCCTCCAGCGTATAGTCGCGTACATAGGAAACCGCAGCGTGCAACTTGTCGAGGTCGGCGCGGATGCGATCCTTGCCGACGATCGCCTCGCCGTGGCCGGTGACTACGATCTCCGCACCAAGATCGCGGATGGTCTCCAGCGACTTGAGGTAATTGCGCACCAGCCGCGGCTTGTCGCCGCGCAGGGTGTTGAGAAACGGCATCGACAGCCACACCGGACCGAAGACATTGCCGGTGAAGGCGATCTTCTCCTTCGGCAGCCAGACGGTGAGGCTGTCCACCGTCTCGCCCTCAGGCGTGGAGATCAGCTCGAAGGTGCGCCCGCCGAGTTCCAGCGTCAGGCGGCGATCGACGAGAATGTCCGGCACGACGTTCGGCGGCGGCTTCGGTGTCGAACCGCGCTTGAGCGTCGAGCCCCAGAGCTTGCGGCTTCTCGGCCCGAAGAAGGCCTGCAGGCCGTTCATGTCGGCCAAAGCCTCGTTGAAGCCGGGGCCGCCGATCACTTGCGTGCCGTCTTCGAGGAATTCCGGCAAGCCGCCGTAGTGGTCGGCATGGCTCTGCGTGAGGATCACGAAGGCGAGCGGCCCGGTCCGGTGCGGCGCCAGCAGGCGCTTGGTGCGCTCGCCATTGTCCATGAAGCCGGTGTTGACCATCACGTCGCCCTCGGCGGTAGTGACGAGATAGGCGTTGGAGATGTCGTTCGCCTGGAAGATGAAGTCGGTCACCCGGATCGCCTCGGCCTGCTCGTCGCCTGCGCGCACCAGTCCGGCCAGCTTGGGTCCTGCATCCTTTACGTCGCTCATTTCAGACCTCCTCGAAGCTGATCATGACCTTGGCGGACTGCGGGCTCGCCGCGATCTCCAGGCCCTTCATGACGTCGCGGAACGGCAGCTTGTGGCTGATCATCGCGGCGATCTTGTCCTTGAGGCGCGGCATGGCCGCGATCACCTCGGGCATTTCGGTGGGGTAGCCGACGGCGGTGGTGATGGTCATCTCGCTGGTCAGCATGCGGCCGACCGGGAACTCCAGCGGCTTCATGTAGGCGGCAGTGATGACGAGGCGCGCGTGGAACTTCGCCATCATGATCACTTGCGTCAGGATGTTCGGCGCCCCTGCCGCGTCTATGTACGCATCGGTGCCGACGCCCACGCGCCCATAGCTCGGTACTTCGCCATGAAGGCGCGCCAGTTCCGCGCGCAAGTCCACCTCGGCCGGGTTGAGCGCGGCCCGCACGCCGAGCGCCCGGGCGCGTTCCAGCCGCTCTTCCGAAAGGTCGAGCGCCACCACGTCGGTCACCCCGCGATCGATCAGCCACAGCAGCATGCCGAGCCCTATCGGCCCGCAGCCGAACACCACGACCTTGTCGCCGGGCTTCACCTCGGCCCGATTGACCCCGTGCATGGCAACCGCAAGCGGCTCGCACATGGCGGCGACGTCGTAGTCGATGCCGTCGGGGATCGGCAGGATCGATTCGCCCAGCCGCGCCTCGCGCACCAGCAATTCCTGTGTGAAGGCCCCTTCCGGGCCGCCGGAGCCGATGTTGCCCGGCGTCATCATCGGGTTGACGACCACCGGATCACCGACCGCGATGCCCTCGACCCCCGCGCCGACCTCGATCACCTCGCCCGCGCCTTCGTGGCCCAGCGCCGTCAGCGTGCCCGGCGTCGGAATGCCGCCGATCTTGATGTACGAAAGGTCGGAGCCGCAGATGCCCACCGACTTCATCTTCACCACCACGTCGAGCGGCCCCGTCGCGGGACGTTCATAAGGGTCGAGCCTGACATCGCCCGAGCCGTGGATCCTGAGCAGTTCCATACGCCTCTCTCCTTGCCGGTCCGCCGCGTTTACGGCCGGACCATGTATCCGCCGTCGATGGTGATCGTCTCACCGGTCATGAAGCTGCTGGCGTCCGAGCACAGGTAGGCACCGATGCCCTCGAAGTCGGCGGGAAAGCCGGTGCGCTTCATCGGTATCGTCGGGGCAAAGTGCTGCGCCACGGCATCGGCGCGGGCGCCCTCTCCCATCATCGGCGTGATGACGAGGCCCGGCGCCACCACGTTGGCGCGAATGCCGAGCGGGGCCAGTTCAATGGCAAGGCAGCGGATCGCCGCCGCCACCGCCGCCTTGGATGAGGCATATTCCATCTTCCCCGCAAGGCCCTGGAACAGCGAGAGCGAGCCGCAGGCGACAAGGCTTCCGCCCGATTCGTCCCCCGCCTCGACGCGCGCCTTCATCAGCCTCGCACCTTCGCGCAAGGTGAAGAAGGCGCCGTGCAGCGCGGTCTTCTGGAAGTCGTACCAGTGATCGGTCGGCATCTCGAAGACCGAGTTGTAGCGCGGCGAAGCCCCGGAATTCGCGAAGACGCAGTCCACCCGCCCGAAGTCGGCCATGACCGCCTCATAACCCTGGGCGATGTTCACCTCTTCCGAAACATCGACCTGATAGGCGACGACTTTCCCCGCACCGGCCGCTTCGAGTTCGGCCTTGGCCTTCGCGCTCTTCTCGGCGTTGCGCGCCCAGATCGCGAGGTCGCCGCCCATCTTCGCCACGCCCATCGCGAAGCCGAAGCCGATGCCGCCGTTACCGCCGGTCACCACCGTCACCTTGCCCGCGCAGTCGAACAGGCTTTTCGCCATCCTTGTCTTCCTCTGTCCCAAACCGTGCCATCATCGCGGCGTGTTCACCGGCGCGATGTTCCTCGCGAGAGGATTGCCCGGCAAGCGCGGCAGGCATAGAATTCGGGCCCTAACGTGGCGTCCGGGACACATTGCGGCCGACCTGCCGAAGATGACGCTGATGGAGATGAGGATGCCCGAGGCGCATCGTTCGAAGATGAGCATCGACGCGCAACTGGAAACGCGCGGCGTGATCGCGCAGATCGTGCGCTTCGACATTCCCGACCCGACAAACACCGTCCATGCGGTCGGCCGGGACTACCACGTCAACATGTGCCTCACCCCCCGTCCGCTGCAATCGCGCGGCGGCTATCGCAAGCGATGGGGACCGCACCGACTGGAACGGCTGGGCGACATCTTCGTGCTGCCGCCGGGCGAGGAACTCCACATCAAAGGCGGCACGGGGCGGCAGGCATCGCTGACCTGCACCATCGACGCGGGACTGGTCCACGACCTCGTCGGCCATCGCCTGACCTGGGACGATCCGCACCTTGCCGCCGCGCTCGACATCGGGAGTGCGCAGATTCGCGCGCTGCTGTTTCGCATCACCGCCGAAGTGCGCCACCCCGGCCTCGCTGCGCAGCGGATGCTGGGCTTCCTCGGCAGCGAACTGGCGATCGAACTGGGGCGCCATTGCCTTGAGGTGACCGAGCGGCCCGTCACCGGCGGTCTCTCCGGCTGGCGGCTGCGGCTGATCGACGAGCGCCTTGCCGACGACCTCGCCGCCCCCTCGCTTGAAGAACTGGCGAAGCTGTGCGCCCTGTCGGTGCGCCAACTCACGCGGGGGTTCCGTGTCAGCCGCGCCTGTTCGATCGGCGACTACATCGAGCAGCGCCGCATGGAGGCCGCCAAGCGCCTGCTGATGGAGGGCGAGAGCGTGAAGACCATCGCTTTCACCATGGGGTTCTCCTCTCCCTCCAGCTTCACTTTCGCCTTCCGCCGCGCCGTGGGAGCCAGCCCCAGCACCTTCCGCCAGAGGCAGGGGCGCGTCCTCACCGAGCCTGTCGGGTCTTGACCCGAATTCGACAGAAGGTCTGGTTTTGACGGGTCATCCGCGTTGCCACGGCGGGGCATCGACAGGTTATCTCGTGCCCATGAAAGGCCGACCGATCGGCCGCCGGGAAGAGGACGACCACACCATGGCCACCACCGCCACCACCACTGAGCACCATCTGGGCTATGCCCTCGTCGAGCAGGCGATGAAGGAAACCGGGATCGACAGCTTCGACAACGACAGCTGGCGCGAGGGCTTCGACGTCTTCACCCAGTCGTTCAACGAAGGCATCGCCAAGGGCTGGATGAGCGAAGGCGGCATCGCCCGCGCCCGGAACGACACGCTGCATTACCTACGCGGCCGCCTCAAGGTCTCGCAATACCTGCGCGAGAATCCGGAACTGCTACAGTGCCCTGTCGAGCGCCCGGTCTTCGTCATGGGCGTGCCGCGCACCGGCACCACGCTGATGTCGAACCTGCTGGCCGCCGACCCGGCGCGCCGCTCGCCGCTGACCTGGGAGATCGACGATCCGGTGCCGCCGGTCACCTCGAACGCCCTGCTGACGACCGACCCGCGCGCGACCACCCGGCTCGCGCAGGAGAAGGCCGCGCTGGAAGCCAATCCGGCCATGGGCAAGTACTATCGCGGCTCGGCGGTCTATCCCAACGAGTGCGTGTTCTTCATGGCGCACGATTTCAAGACACTGATGATCGAGTCCAAGGGCAAGCTGCCGCTCTACAAGGACTTCATCTTCTCGTGCGACATGACCAGCGCCTACGAGTACCACAAGAAGTTCCTGCAGGTTCTGCAGCAGCACACCACCGGCGTCTGGAACGTCAAGAAGCCCAGCCACTCGCTGTGGCTGGAGACGATCTTCAAGGTCTATCCCGACGCCCGCGTGATCTGGACCCACCGCGATCCCTTCACCGCGACGGGGTCGCTGTGCTCGGTGATCTCGCTCAGCCATCAGGCGCACATGGGCCGGATCGATGCGGAGTGGCTGGCCGAGGACTACCCCTGGCAGGCGGCCGAGCACGCCAACCGCATCATGGATTTCCGCGACAAGTACGGCGAGGACAAGATCATCGACGTCCACTACGCCGACATCGTCGAGGACCCGGTCGCCGCAACGAAGAAGGTCTACGCGGCGCTGGGCGACGAATGGACCGCCGAGGCCGAGGCCGGAGTCCAGAAGTGGGTGGACGACAACCCGCAGGACAAGTTCGGCCGCCACGAATACAAGCTGGCGCAATACGGGCTGAGCAAGGAGGCGCTGGAGCCGCTGTTCGAGCGCTACCTGTCACGCTACGACGTCGCGCGGGAGGGCTGAGATGCTCGAAGGGCTGCACTACCAGAACGCTTATATCTGCGACGATCTGGAGGCGGGTATCGACCTGTTCCGAGGGCGCGGGCTGGAAAAGGAACCGACGATCATACCGGTCGACCAGACCGTGCTGACGCCCTCGGGGCCGAAGCGCCAGAAAAGCCGCATCTGCTTCATCTGGATCGGCGACCTGCAATATGAACTGATCGAGAGCGAGATCGACGAGGTCGGCATCTTTGCCAACTGCCTGTCGAATGGCGGCCCCTTGCGCTTCCATCACATCTGCTTCCGGGTGCCCGACTGGGCCGACTTCCGCTCCCGGGTGGACGCGCAGGAATTCCCGATCGCGATGGAGCGCGACTTGTCGGGCGAGCCGGAGGGCGGACTGAAATTCCTGTACCTCGATGCGCGCAAGGTCTTCGGGCACTACATCGAATATACCTGGATGCCCGAGCCGATGTGGCAGCATATCCGGGCGATGTGAGAACCGGGCTGGCGTTGTAACGCCGGGGCTTCGACAAGCTCAGCCTGAGCGGGATCGGAGTTCATGATCGCCCTCACCTCTCTCGTCGTCATTCCCGCGAAGGCGGGAACCCATCTCCTGACGGTGCCTGCTGCATGAACATCAGATGGGTCCCCGCCTTCGCGGGGATGACGAACGATGGTTCAGTCAAACACGATCCCGCTATGAACCCCGCTCACCCTGAGCTTGTCGAAGGGTCAGGCCATCACTCCCACATCTCCATAAAGCGTCGTCCTCTGCCGCAGCTTGCGTCCGACGCTCTCCGCCGCCGCGCGCATGTCGGAAACCTCAGCCAGTTGCCCGTGCGAGGCTCCGGCCGCGCGGCTGATACTCTCGTCCATCAGCACGCCGCCAAGGTCGTTGGCGCCTGCCGCCAGCACCGCCGCCGCCCCGTCCATGCCCAGCTTGACCCATGAGACCTGTATCGAATCGATCGCCCCGTGCAGCGCCAACCGGGCGACCGCATGCATCATCACCGCCTCACGCCAGGTCGGCCCCTTGCGGCATTGGCCCTTGCGGTAGAACGGCGCCTCCATGTGGACGAGCGGCAGCGGCACGAACTCGGTGATACCGCCGGTGTCGAGTTGCAGCTCGCGCAAGGCCAGCAAATGCCGCGCCCAGTGCAGCGGACTTTCGAGGTGTCCGAACATGATCGTCGATGTGGTCGGCAGCCCCACCCGATGCGCCGAACCGACCACATCGAGCCATTCGGCGGTCGTCAGCTTGTCCGGGCAGATCTTCTCGCGAATATCGTCGCACAGGATTTCCGCCGCCGTACCGGGGAGCGAACCCAGCCCCGCATCGCGCAGCATGGACAGGTAATCCGAGACCGGCATCCCCAGCGTCCGGGCACCCTGGCTCACCTCCAGCGGCGAGAAGGCATGGACGTGCAGGTCCGGGCACGCATCCTTCACCGCGCGCAGGATCGAGAGGTAAGTCTCGCCGGTGTAGCGGGGATGGATCCCGCCCTGCAGGCAAACTTCGGTCGCTCCGCGCGCCACCGCCTCACGGGCCCGGCCGGCGATCTCCTCGAGGTCGAGGTCGTAGGGCTTGTCACGATAGCCCGCCTTGCTGCTGGTCTTCGAAAAGGCGCAGAACGAACAGGCATGCGTGCAGATGTTGGTGTAGTTGATGTTGCGGTTGACGACGTACGTGACGACGTCGCCGCGCACCTCGGCCCGCAAGGCGTCCGCCGCCTCCACCACCGCCTGCGCAGCACTGCCACGGGTTGCGAAAAGCGCGGCGATCTCTTCCTCGCCGAGTGCAAAGCCGCCTGCCGCGCGATCGAGTATCCGGTGCAGCCGCGCCGCCACCGGGCCGTCGTGCCGCATGCCAAGCGGCGCGTGCACCGTCCCCGGCGCGCGGTCCGTGATGCCGGGACTCCAGCGACTGTCGCGCCCCAGTCCATCGGCATCGGCAAGCCGCAGCACGGCGGGCCGGATCGCCGGATCGAGCCAGCCTTCCGCCTCGACGAAGCGCGGATAGATCGTCAACCGCTCTACCAGCGGCAGCCCGGCCCGGGCGCAGACGGCCTCAAGCCGCGCGATTTCGGGCCAGGGCGCCTCGGGGTTCACGTGATCGAGCGTCACCGGGGAGATGCCCCCCCAGTCGTCGATGCCTGCGTCGATCAGTTCGGCAAGACGCTCATCATTGAGGTTCGGCGGTGCCTGCACCGAGACTTCGTCCGGCAGCACGATCCGCGCGGCGGCGATGGTGCGCAGGAAGTCCGCCTCGCTCGCCTCGATAGCGCCGGACATCTTCGTGCCGGGCTTCGGGCAGAAATTCTGGACGATGACTTCCTGCAGGTGCCCATGCGCTTCGTGCAGGTCACGCAGAGCGATCAGCCCCTCGATCCGCTCGCGCGGGGTCTCGCCGATGCCGATGAGGACGCCGCTCGTGGTTGGCACCCGCGCCCGCCCAGCCGCCGCCAGCGACGCGAGACGAACCGCGGGGACCTTGTCCGGCGATCCATGATGGCACATGCCCTTGTCGAGCAGGCGCTCGGACGTACTCTCCAGCATCAGCCCGACCGATGCCGCGACCGGGCGCAGCATCCGCCAGTCGGCTTCCTCCAGAACCCCGGCATTGATATGCGGAAGCAGGCCCGTCTCTTCCAGAACCCGCTGCGCACAGTGGCGCACGTAGTCGATGGTGCGCGTGAAGCCGCGCTCCTCCAGCCACTCGCGCGCGGCTGCATAACGCCGCTCCGGCGCATCGCCGAGCGTGAACAGCGCTTCCTTGCAGCCCGCCGCGAGCCCGGCCCGCGCGATCTCCAGCACCTCTTCCTCGGTCAGATAAGGGGCATGCAGCCGGGAGGGCGTCGTCGCGAAGGTGCAGTAGTGGCATACGTCGGCGCAGAGCCGCGTCAGCGGGATGAAGACCTTGCGTGAATAGGTCATCCGTGCCGGTGTCAGCGCTCCGAAGCGGGTGTCGCGCCGCATCCGTGCCTCGGCGAGAACATCGTCCAGCGGCGCGGTGAGGAGTCGGGTTATCAGTGCGTCGTCGTCGCGTGCCATGGTCATCCTGTTTCGATACCGGCTGCGATCAGTGCTTCGCGCGCAAGCCTCTCCCGGTCACCGGCGTGGCACATGACTGTTGGGCAAACGGTGACCGAAAGGCCCCTCTCCCGCAAGCCCCCCGCATCGGCGGCATCGGCCTCGTCGATCACCAGATGGTCGAGAAGATCGCCCCGGTGATTGGAGTAGTGATCGGCGATCGAGGCGTTGGAAACGGGCCTGCCCAGTTCTCCCAACAACTTGCCGAGCGGACCCTTGATCGACGCGCCGCCGACCAGCGGCGATACCGCCACCACAGGAACTCGCCGCCGCACTAGTGCCTCGCGCACACCTTCGAGACTGAGGATCGGATCGACGCTGAGGTACGGATTCGAGGGGCAAATGACGATGGCGGCAAGGTCGTCGCGGGCCAGTGCCTCGGCGAATGCGGGCGATGGCGCAGCACCGGGAACGCCGTCGAACCGCACCCCGGTGGCCACCGGCCGGCACTGCTCGGCGACGAAATAGCGCTGGAAGTCCAGCCACCCCTGCGCGGTGCCGACCTGGGTGCGCACGGGGGCATCGCTCATGGGAACTATCGCGTGCGCGATACCGAGTTCGCGCGTCAGCCGCGTGGTCACCTGCGACAAGGTATCGCCCGCGCGCAGCCGCCAGGACCGGGCGATGTGCATCCCCATGTCGCGATCGCCGAGGTTGAACCAGTCCGCCTCGCCCAGCGCGCGCAGCATGGCCATGGCCTGCCATGTCTCGTCCTTCACGCCCCAGCCGCGCACCGTGTCGTTGAGCCCCGCGAGTGCGTAAGTTACCGAATCGATGTCCGGGCAGATCGTCAGGCCAAGGTGCTCGAAGTCGTCCCCGGTATTGACCACAATGGTGAGGTCTTCCGGCGCGAGCACTGCCGCCAGCCCCGCCGCCAGCTTAGCCCCGCCGACACCGCCGCTGAGAGCGAGTACGTGCTTGCCCGTCATCGAAACATGTCCTGTTCCACTGGACGCAGGCCGCTCACCGCACCCGGTCCGTCATCCTCGCAGGTCCAGCGGCCTGCGCCCCGCACGATGGCGACCGGCGTGCCTTCGTCCCCCTCGCCCATGACCAACGTCGCCATAGCTGCGATCGAGTCCGCCACCGCAATCACCGTCGCCTGCAGCGTGCGGCCGTAGAGATCGACGCCGCGCCCTCGGCGGTCCTCCAGCACGGCAAGCCCTGCGCAGCCGATCGCGGTGCCCACCGTGCCGATGCGCCATGCGCGGCCCATGGAGTCGGCGATCACCACCGCCACCCGCACGCCGCTGGCCTCGGCCAGTTCCGCGCGCAGGCGCCGCGCAGACGCATCGGGCTCGCACGGCCAGAGCAGCACCGTGCCCGCATCTCCGCCGGAGACATTGCTGGCGTCGATCCCGGCATTGGCAAGCACATGGCCGGTGCGATGCCGGGCGATGATCGCGGCGGGGTGCGGGCGCATGATCTCGGCGCTCTCGTCCAGGATCGCCTGCGCCATGGCAGGATCGCGCCCGGTCCGCTCCGCTAGAGCCTGCGCCTCGTCTCCCGGCTGCAGCGCTGCAAGGTCGATGGAACGCCCTTCGATCTTGGAGACGATCTTCTGCGCAACCACGCAGATATCGCCATCGCGTAAGCCGTCACCCTCGGCCGCGAGCGCGGTGCAAATCGCTTGCGCAATAGACTGCCCCGCGGCGAACATGGGCAATCCGGCAAGCGGTCGTACTGTAAGTTCTCGAAGAGCGTTCATCCTGTTCTCCCGAACGACACCTTAGGTCCGCCCCCGACAACGACAATCCAAAGACGCGAAACTTCGCGGGAGAGATAACAGGCATGGCAAGTATCGCGATCATCGGCGGCACCGGGGCACTCGGAAAAGGCATCGCACGCAGGCTCGTCGCGGCGGGGCACGCGGTGACGATCGGCTCGCGCTCCGCAGAGAAGGCACAGGCGACCGCCGAGGAACTGGGTGCCGCTGGCTATGCCGCCAACGCCGATGCGGCGGAAGGCAAGGACGTGGTGATCGTAACCGTGCCCCACGCCTCGCAGGGCGATACGCTGGCGCAGATCCGCGACCGGATCGGCGATGCGGTGGTCGTGGATACGACCGTACCCCTCGTCCCGCCCAAGGTCATGCGCGTCCAGCTTCCCGTCGAAGGCAGCGCCGCCGCGCAGGCGCGCGCGCATCTCGGCCCCGAGGCACGGCTGGTCACCGCCTTCCACAACGTCTCGGCGCATCACCTCGATTCCGACCATGCGATCGACTGCGACGTGCTGGTCTTCTCTGATGATGTCGCGGCCCGACAGACGGTGGTGGACTTGTGCCCCGGCATGGGCCTGCGCGGTCTGTCGGGTGGAGCGCTCGCCAACTCGGCGGCGGCGGAAGCGCTGACCTCGATCCTCATCTACATGAACAAGACCTACAAGGCCGACGGCGCGGGTATCCGCTTCACCAATCTGGCCGAAGCGCCCGCGATCCCATGACCATCTGGGCGCTCATCCCGGTCAAGGCACGAGGACGCGGCAAGACCCGCCTCGCCCCCGCGCTGCCCCCTCATGAGCGTGACAGGCTGGTCGAAGCGATGCTGTCGCGCGTGATCGAGGCGGCAGCGGGCGCGGTGGACCGTACGATCCTCCTGGGACCACCACGCGGCGCGTTGCCCTTCATCTTCGACGATGGTGACGGACTCAACGCGGCGCTGGAAAACGCGCTGGCAATCCTGTCGCGAGGTGCTCCGCCCGATCGACTGATCGTCATCGCGGGAGACCTGCCGCGCCTTGATGCACAGGACCTGCGCCAGCTTGCCGCCCTGCCCGCTTGCACACTCGGCATCGCCACCGATCGCCACGGCACCGGCACCAATGCGCTCTCGCTGCCCTTGCCCAAAGCGGCAGGCTTTCGCTTCCAGTACGGCGCCGGCAGCGCCGGACTCCACCGCGCGGCTGCGGAAACGCTGGGCCTGAACGCCGTGACGATCACGACGTCGGGTCTCGCGAAAGATATAGACGAGCCCGCCGACCTGGCCGATGCTGAACACCTGTTCGCTTTGGCGAACTGACCAGAGGCCGCACACGGCCCCGTAAAGCGGAGAGGCGAGTGCAGGCAAGCGACATCGACCTGACCGGGCAAGTGGCCTTCGTGACTGGCGGCGGCGGCGGCATCGGCCGCTCCATCGCGCTGTGCATGGCCGACATGGGCGCCGACGTGGCGATCATAGAGGCGATCCCGGAACGCTGCGCGCAAGTCACCGCGATGATCGAGGCGCGTGGCCGCAAGGCGCTGTGCATCCCCGGCAACGTCATGGACGTCGAGGCCCTGCAAGGCGCGATCGCGCGCACGGCGGACACTTTCGGACGGCTCGACGTGCTGGTGAACAACGCGGGCGGCGTGACCCGGCGCGGGTTCCTCGACCTCACCGAGAAGAACTGGCGTCGGCACATCGACCTCAACCTGGTCAGCAATCTCGCCGCGACACAGGCGGCAGTGCCGGTGATGATCGCCGGCGGGCGCGGCGGCGCGATCGTCAACGTCACCAGTATCGAGGCGAGCCGGGCGGCGCCGGGCTATGCCGTCTATGCCGCGTGCAAGGCAGGGATCAACAACCTCACCCGCACCCTCGCGCTCGAATTCGCCGAGCACGGTATCCGCGTGAACACCATCGCGCCCGACTACACGGTGACGCCCGGCACGCGCGGCCAATTTACCGGCCCGGTGGACGAGGCGACGTGGTTCCAGCCCAGCCCCGCGCAAGTCGAAAGCGCCCGCAAGCGCATTCCTGCAGGCCGCCCCGGAATCGACGAGGAATGCGGCCGCGTGGCGGTGTTCCTCGCCTCCCCGATAGCCAGCTACGTGACCGGCACCGTGATCCCGGTAGACGGAGGCTCGTGGGCCTCGGGCGGATGGGCGCGCGACCGTAACGAGGTCTGGATCCTGCCGCCTGAAGTCACCGAATAGCCAGAAACGAGAGAGCGATGACCTTCACCCTCAGCACCAGCCTGCCCTTCGACCACATCGACAAGCCGCAGGAATGGGGCACCATGGAAGCGCTGCACCAGATCGCGAAGGCGGTCGAGGCTGCGGGCTTTTACGCGGGCACCGTCACTGACCATCCGGTGCCCTCTTCGCGCTGGCTCGACAATGGCGGGCATTATGCGCAGGACCCCTTCGTCATGCTTTCGATGCTGGGCGCCGCCACGACCACGCTGCGACTGCAGACCAACATCCTGGTCCTGCCCTATCGCAACCCGTTCATCACCGCGCGCGCCGTATCGAGCCTCGACCACTTTACCGGCGGGCGCGTGATCCTCGGCCTTGGCGCGGGGTATATGAAGGCCGAATACAAGGCGCTGGGCGTCGATTTCGACAGCCGCAACGATATCATGGACGAATACATGAAGGCCATGAAGCTCGCCTGGACCGGCGAGGACTTCACATTCGAGGGCAATGGCTTCACCGCGCTCGGCAACCGTGTGCTGCCGACCCCGGCGCAAACCCCGCACCCGCCGCTGCTGGTGGGCGGCAATTCCAAGCGCGCCCTTCGCCGCGCGGTGGAACTGGGCGATGCCTGGCACCCGTTCT
This sequence comes from Sphingomonas sp. LH128, assembly GCF_000293195.2. NCBI lineage: Bacteria > Pseudomonadati > Pseudomonadota > Alphaproteobacteria > Sphingomonadales > Sphingomonadaceae > Sphingomonas > Sphingomonas sp. LH128. The sequence continues at coordinate 3,097 of NZ_ALVC01000284.1, read as the reverse complement.
TCGTACCCAAAGCGATCACCGACACCGCCCGCACCGCCAATCTCGAAGGCGACGAGGACATCCTGGAAGCCATCGCCTACATGGCGGCGCATTGCGAGAAAGTCGGGCGCGAGACTCCGCCCAAGGTCATCGCATCCTCGACTTATTCGGTGAAAGCGGGCTGGAACGCGCAGGAGGCGCTGGACCATTTCGCCAACCTCAAGTCGCTCGGCGTCGATGGTTCCGGCGCGACGATCTACACCGAGACCCGCGCGGAATATCTCGAACAGGCGCAGAAGTTCGGGGAAGAGGTGATCGCGAAGATCGATTTCTGACGCTCTGGCCGCGCCAAGGCCCACCCCGCTGCGACTAGCTTCGCCTAAGGCTCAGCAAGTCTCGCTCCCCTCCCGCTTGCGGGAGGGGTTGGGAATGGGCTTGGCCCCTCAGCCCTGCACCGCCGCCAGCGCTTCGTGAAACGCGCGGACCGCCGCTTCCTCGTCGCCGTTCCAGACTGCGCCCGAAACCGCAAGAAAGTCCGCGCCCGCCCGCACGAGGTCACCGCAGTTTTCCGGAGTAATCCCACCGATGGCGACGCACGGAATCTCGAAGATCGACTGCCACCATTCCAACACGTCGAGACCAGCGATATGCTTGGTCACCTTCGTCGTGGTGGGGAAGAACGCACCGAACGCCACGTAGTCGGCGCCGTTCTCGCCCGCTTCCATGGCGAGGTGACGGCTGGCATTACAGGTCACGCCAATCTGCGCATCGCGGCCGAGCGCCTGACGTGCCTCCTCGACGCTGCCGTCCTCCTGCCCGAGATGCACGCCGTCCGCGCCGAGGCGCTTGGCAAGGCCGATCGAGTCGTTGACGATGAACGCGACCTCGCGGTCCGCGCAAATCTTCTGCAGCGGCTCGGCCAGACGCGCAGCCTCATGCTGGTCCACGTCCTTGACGCGGAACTGGAAGGCCGCGACCTCGCCTGCGTCGAGCGCGCGGGCCAGACGGTCGGGGAAGGCCCCGCCGACGTCGAGCGGCGAGATCAGATAGAGCTGCGTGGGTGCGCGCGGAATGTCGGCTTCGTCTTTCATGCGGGTGCTCTAGCCGCGCCGCGCCTCAACGCCAAGCGTTCCGAACACGCGGCGTTCGGGAACCGTTCAGGCGCCCGGGTGTTGCATCGCGCGCCATGAGGATACCGATAGCGCTCGCCCTGACCGGAGCCGCCCTTGCCGGCTGCACCGTCATACCCCCGGCCGATCCGGCCCGGATGCAACCATATCCACCGGCCTATCCGCAGGCGAGCGCTCCTCCGCCTCCCGCAGCGCCGCCGCCGTCAGCCCCTCCGGCCGCGAGCTATCCCGGCCCGGCAGTTACGCCGCCCTATACTCCCGCCCAGAGCTATCCCCCGCCGTCGGAACTGCCGGTCGCGACTCCCGAGCCCTCGCTGACTTACGCCGCGCTCGGCCAGACGGTAACCGTAGGCGGCCCGCGCATCACCCCGCTGGCGGTGCTGGAGGACAGCCGCTGCCCGATGAACGCCCGCTGCGTCTGGGGCGGGCAGGTCCGCCTGCGCGTACGCATCGACAGCGGGCGCGGCGGCGAAGTCGAGGTGACATCGGGCAAGCCGGTGACGGTCGCCGACGGCACGCTCGAATTGGTCGAGGTCCAGCCGGACAAGGTCGCGGGCGGTGACAACCACGGCACCGTCGCGCAGTCGGCCTATCGCTTCGGCTTCCGCTTCATGGGCGGCTACTGAGCCCACGAAAAAGGCGGCGCCCTTTCGAGCGCCGCCTCTTCCTGTCCGGTCCCGAAGGATCAGGCCGCTGCGGCAGCCTCGGCCTTCTGGGTCGAACCGAGGTAGATCGCGTCGATCGCCTCGCCCAGTGCCGCGTCGAATTCCGCGTCGCTCATCTGCGAGCGCAGGTCCGAGAGCAGCGCACGGCTGAAGCTGGCGATGATGCCCTTGTTTTTCGCCAGTTCGACGCAGGCTTCGGGACGCGCATAGCCGCCCGACAGCGCCACCACGCGCAGCACCTTGGGGTGATCGATCAGCGGATCGAACGTGCCCGGCACGATCGGCAGCGAGAGCTTGAGCATGACCTGCTGGCCCTCGGGCAGCGCGTCGAGGTTCTTGAGGATCTCGGCGAGCAGGATCGCGTCGCACTCGGCGCGGGTCTCGCTCTTGATGTTCACTTCAGGCTCGATGATCGGCATCATGCCGTGCGAGAGCACCTGTGCGCCGATCTCGAACTGCTGCTTGACGACGGCGGCGATGCCCTCGGCATTGGCCGAGTTGATGACCGAGCGCTCCTTGGTGCCGTAGACGCCCAGCGCCTTCGAGCGCGCAAGCAGCTCGTCCAGCGTCGGCATCGGCTTCATCAGCTGAACGCCGTTGGCCTCATCCTCCAGGCCCTTGTCGATCTTGATGAAGGGGACCACGCCCTTGGCGATCAACGCCTGCGGGGTGGGCACGCCATCGACGGTGCCGTCCATGGTGCGTTCGAACAGGATCGCGCCGATGACCTTCTCCCCCGAGAACACCGACGACGAAATGATGCGCGCGCGCATCTCGTGGATGAGACCGAACATCTCCTCCTCGGTCGACCAGGCATCCTCCTCGATACCGTAGCCCTTGAGCGCCTTGGGCGTCGAACCGCCGCTCTGGTCGAGTGCGGCGATAAAGCCGTCACCGTCGGCCATCTTGGCCGTCATTTCCGAATACTGCATGGTTTCTCCTCCTGAGTTGTTCGGCAACTTGAAATAAAGCCTACGCTGCGCTCCCTCTGTTCGCAACTGCGGCATCTGTCATTAGGGGGTCAATTCGGTATAGCGCGCGGCGGCACGTGTCGCGCCCTCGCGTGCAGCATGACGTTCAGGCGCCGGCGCAGCGGAATGTCCACGAAGCGCACGCAAAGCCAGCCGAGCCCGACGCAGGCGGCAAGGTAGACCGCGCCCATCAGCACCTCGTTCCAGCCGAGATCGTCCTTGAAGTAGCGCAGCGGCTCCATCAGCGCCCAGTGCACGGCATAGACCGCGTAGGACACTTCGCCGAGGAACCACGCCACCGGCATCAGTACACGCGAAGGTTCGCCGCGCGAGCCCAGCCAGACCAGCAGCG
>NZ_ALVC01000283.1:0-2266 GCF_000293195.2 Sphingomonas sp. LH128 | reverse complement strand
GCCTTGCGCTCGACCTCGTGCGCACGACGAGCTGGGCGACCTTGCGCGACCGGCTGGTCTACGGACAGGTGCAGGCCGCGCACATGCTGGCGCCGCTGGCGGTGGCGGTGACGCTGGGCCTGAGCCAGCAGCCCGCCGCACTGGCCGCGCCGTTCAAGCTGGGCGTCAACGGCAACATGCTGGTCATGGCGAAGGACTTCGCCGCCGCCCTTGCGCCCGATCCCGCCGCGCGGCTGGCCGACCCGCTGGGCACCGCGCACGACTTCGCCGCTGCAATCGGGCTGTGGCGGCGCAAGCCGATCATCGGCGTCGTCCACCGCTTTTCCAGTCATGCGCTGATGCTCCGCTACTGGCTGGCCAGCGCGGGCATCGATCCCGACCGCGACGTGGTGCTGCGCGTGCTGCCTCCCTCGCTGACGGTCGAGGCGATCCATGCCGGCGAGATCGACGGTTTCATCGCGGGCGAGCCCTGGGGCAGCGCCGCGATCGAGTCCGGACGCGCGGAGGCGGTGGCGATCGGTCAGCGCATCTGGCAGCGCGGGGTGGAGAAAGTGCTGGCCTTCCGCGAACCATGGCTCGAGGAGAACCCCGAGATCACCGACCGCCTGCTGCGCGCGCTCGCCCGCGCCGCCGTCTGGTGCGACGAGCCGGACAACCGCGAGATACTGGCCGACATTCTCGCCGACCCGCGATATGTCGGGCAGCCCTCCGACCTGATCCTACGCACGCTGAGCGGCACGATCGTCCCCAGGGCGGGCGATGCGGCGGTGTCCTGCCCCGACTTCGTGCTGTTCTCCCGCGAGGCGACGCCGTTCCCATGGCGCAGCCAGGCGCTGTGGATCTATTCGCAACTGGTGCGCTGGAACATGGTGGAGCCTTCCGCCGAAACCGAGGCGCAGGCGGCGGCGGTGTTCCGTCCCGACATCTACCGCCGTGCGCTTGCGGGCAGCGACCTGCCGATGCCGGGAGCGAGCATGAAGCTGGAAGGGGCGGTGGATGCGCCGCTCGGCGTGGGTTCGCGCAAGGGCGACCTGCTGCTGGGGCCTGACCGGTTCTTCGACGGCCGCGTGTTCGATCCTGAACGGATCGAGGACTACCTCGCCGGTTTTGCCCGTTAGGATTTTTGGGCAGCATTGAAAATGCGATGACGCTGAAAACGCGTGCAATTTTACGTCTTGCCAGATCTGCGAAATCGCGTGACTATATAGGCGTCTCGCGATGAAGCGCGACCACACCGGATAGGCTGTCCCAAAGACGGGACGCCATCCTCACCGAAATTCGCAGCAAAGCCGCTGACCGGGCTCACCGCAAGGGTGACGTCCGGCCTGCGGCTTTTTTCGTGTCCGCTTTCATGATTTATGGGGGACGTACCATGGCAACCGCATTCTTCCGACCTGACGAAGACAATGACGTGCTTGCGCCCGCGCAGAAGCCCGCCGTCGGCTTCTGGAAGGCCGGCCACACGCCGACTCTGATCGCAGCTTTCCTCTATTTCGACCTCGCCTTCATGGTCTGGGTCCTGCTCGGCCCGCTGGCGCCGGAGATTTCGAAGACTCTCGGGCTCACGCCCGCGCAGAAGGGCCTGATGGTGGCGCTTCCCACGCTGGCGGGCGCTCTCCTGCGCGTCGTCAACGGGCTGCTGGTCGATCGCATCGGGCCGAAGCGCTCGGGCGCGATCAATCAGGTCATCGTCATCACCGGGCTGTTCTTCGCCTGGTCGATGGGCGTCACCAGCTTCGGCGGGACGCTGGCACTGGGCGTGATCCTGGGCTTTGCGGGAGCGAGCTTCGCGATCGCACTGCCGCTCGCCAGCCGCTGGTATCCGGCCGAGCATCAGGGCAAGGCGATGGGCCTGGCGGGCATGGGCAATTCGGGCACCGTCTTCGCCGCGCTCTTCGCGCCGACGCTGGCCAAGATGTTCGGCTGGAACGCGGTGCTGGGCCTTGCCTGCATCCCGCTGACCGTGGTGCTATGCATCTATCTCGCGCTGGCGAAGGACGCACCGAACCAGCCAGCGCCGCGCAAGCTGGTGGACTATGCGGCGCTGCTCAAGCAGGCGGACGCATGGTGGCTGATGGCGTTCTACGCGGTGACTTTCGGTGGTTTCGTGGGGCTTGCCGCGTCGCTGCCGATCTACTTCACCGACCAGTTCGGCCTCAGCACCGTCGTCGCCGGATATTGCACGGCGGGCTGCGTCTTCGCCGGATCGCTGGTCCGTCCGATGGGCGGCGCGCTGGCCGACAAGATCGGCGGCGTGAAGGCGCTG
>NZ_ALVC01000282.1:0-13634 GCF_000293195.2 Sphingomonas sp. LH128 | reverse complement strand
CCGCCGCGCATCCCGATCCCTTCAACATCCCTCTACGGGATCCTGGAATCAGCAATGCCACATCAAGGCAAGCGCCTTTTTCCGCAGCCTGTTAAAGCCATGGATGCCGCAGAAGCTGGCGGGGCGGATCGTCGAGCCGCCGGTCTGCGTCGCCAGCGCCAGCGGCACATGCCCGTCCGCCACCGCCGCCGCCGACCCGGCCGAGGAACCGCCCGGCGTGCGCGCAAAATCATGCGGATTGGCGCTGGCGGCATTGCGCCCGGCGGCGGCGAACTCGGTGGTGTCGGTCTTGCCCAGGATCACCGCGCCCGCCGCCCGCAAGGTGGCGACGCAAGGCGCGTCCTCGGCAGGCACGAAGCCGGAGAACAACGGCGAATTGTGCGTGAGCGGCATCCCCGCCACCGCGATCACGTCCTTCACACCCACGCAGATCCCGTGGAGCGGCCCCGGTTCGCCCGCATCCAGTGCCCTCGCCGCAGCCAGCGCCCCGGTATCGTCCACGTGCAGCCACGCCCGGACCTGCGCATCGCGCGCGCCGATACGCTGCAATGCAGCATGGACATTGGCCACGGCAGGGGCGTAGGGGGTCTGGACCATGGAAATTCGGCTCCCGAGCAGGCGGCGCCATAGCGCCATATCCCACGATTGTGACTTCCCGCTTGGCGCGTGTAAAGCATTACATTATGCAGTGCAGCAATGACATCCACAGCCTCAACGCATAGTGCGCCCGACCCGAGCAAAACTGGGGCGCCCTCGATCGCCTCGGTGCTGGCGACGACGACGACGATCCAGATCCTGTCGACCATGACGGCGCTGGCGCTGACCGGAATCGCCCCGCTCGTCGCCGGTGAGTTCGGGCTGGCACCGCATTACGTCGGTTACCAGATCAGCGTGATCTACGCGGCGGGCACGTTCGCCTCTGCCATGGCGGGAACACTGATCCAGCATCGCGGGCCGGTGCAGGTGGAGCAGCTTGCCCTCGCCTGCTTCGGCACCGCGCTGCTCTTGCTGACGAGCGCGAGCCCGTGGCTGGCCCTGCTGGCCTCGATGGTGATCGGCGTGGGCTATGGGGTGCAGAACCCGGCCTCGGCGCAGATACTGGGCGCGGTGACGCCGCCGCACCGGCGCTCGCTGATCTTCTCGATCAAGCAGGCTGGCGTGCCGATCGGCGGCGTGGTGGCGGCGCTGCTGATCCCGGCGCTCGCAGGATGGCTGGGCTGGCGCACGACTTTCGTGCTCGGCGCTGTGCCCTGCTTCGCGATGATCGGGGTTCTGGCGCTCAAGGGCGGGCCGGAGCGACCAGCGGCGCCTGTCACGATCTCGGTCTGGCGCGGCTTCGTCTATGAGCAGCGCCTCGTCTGGGGCAAGGCACCGCTGCGGGTGCTGGCGATGCTGGGGATGCTCTATTCCTCGATCCAGCTCTCGCTGTCGGCCTTCGCGGTGATCATGCTGGTCGAGCATCACTGGTCGATGTTCGCGGCGGGCCTTGTCGCCGGGGGCGTGCAGGCCTGCGGAGCGCTGGGCCGCGTGTCGTGGGGCGGGCTGGGCGACCGCTTCGGCGGGTTCACGGTGCTGGCGGTGATCGGCGTGGTCTCGATGGCCTGCATGATCGCGCTGTGGCGGATCGACGCATTGCCTGCGGTGGTCGCGATCGGCGTGCTGTGCCTGTTCGGCTTCTGCATGAGCGGTTGGAACGGCGTCGTCATGGCCGAATGCACGCATCACTGCGCGCCCGAGGATGCGGGCCGGGTGATCGGTGGGTCGCTGGTCTACACCTTCCTCGGCGTGATGATCGGCCCGGCGGCGATGGCGACGATCTACGGCTTTACCGGCGATTACGGGACGAGCTTCCTGCTGGTGAGCTGGGTTGCGGGCCTTGGCGCGCTGCTGGCGGGGCGGGCGGCGATGGCTTCCCGCGCCTGACGAAGCGCCTTGCTGCGGGGGCTTCGACAAGCTCAGCCTGAGCGGGCTTGAGAGGTTTACGCCCCCGCCTGCCCAACCCTTACGCTACATCCGCTCACCCTGAGCTTGTCGAAGGGTCGCAGCAGAACCTTACCGCGCAAAAAAGCCGGTCACGCGGGGGCGTGACCGGCCGAGGGTATTGGACGACCCGATGGAGAGAGAGACCGGGCCCTCAGGGTAGCGTAGATCAGGCCGCGACGAGGCGATCCTGACGGCAGGCCATCAGCGGCTGCACCTTCTCGCCGAAGTTCACGAGGCCCTGCTCGAAGTCGTCGAAGGTCAGCATGATGCCCTTGGTGCCGGGCACCGAGGCCGCTTCGTCGAGCAGCTTTGCCACGGTTTCATAAGAACCGACGAACGTGCCGATACCGAGGTTCACCGCGCCTTCCGGCAGGTTGATGTGACGCGCGGTCGAGCCTTCGCCGGCGGTCTTGTCGGCAGCGCCCTGATCGCTCATCCACGCCAGCGCATCGACGTCGGCGCCTTCGCGGTAGGACTGCCACTTGGCCATGGCCTTCTCGTCGGTCTCGTCGGCGATCACCATGCACAGGATGTAGGCGCCCACGTCGCGGCCGGTCTTGGCGGCCGCTTCGACCAGCGCCTCGACGGTCGGCGCATGCTTGGTCGGCTTGTTGAGGCCGCCCGCCGTGACGAAGTTGTAGTCGCCGTAGTTGGAGACGAACTCCATCCCGCGCGCCGACTGGCCCGCGCCGACGATCTCGATCTTGCCGGTGCTGGGCTTGGGCTGCATGTGGCAGTCTTCCATCTGGAAGTGCTCGCCCTTGAAGTCCGACTTGCCCTCGGCCCACAGGTCCTTCATCACCTGCACGTATTCGCTGGCGTAGTCGTAGCGGTGGCCGAAGTAGGCGTCGCCCGGCCACATGCCCATCTGCTCGTATTCACCCTTGGCCCAGCCGGTGACGACGTTGACGCCGAAGCGGCCCGGCGCGACGCTGTCGATCGTCACGGCCATGCGCGCGACCATCGCGGGCGGCAGGGTCAGAATAGCCGTCGAGGCGAACAGCTTGATCTTGCTGGTGACGGCGGCGAGCGCGCTCATCAGCGTGAAACTTTCCAGGTTGTAGTCCCAGAACTCGGTCTTGCCGCCGAAGCCACGCAGCTTGATCATCGACAGCGCGAAATCGAAGCCATAGCCTTCGGCCGTCTGGACCAGCTTCTTGTTCATTTCGAAGCTGGGTTTGTACTGCGGAGCGTTCTCGGAAATCAGCCAACCGTTGTTGCCGATGGGGATGAACAGACCAATATCCATTGCAGTGCTCCTGGGAGAGGGAAGTTTAAGGGAGAGGAGGCGGAGACGGTACGCGCGCGAGCCAGGAAGTCGCCTGTTCATAGGCAAACCCTCCACGCAGCAAGCATTGTTCGGAATTCGGAGCGCCGACGAGTTGCAGCGCCAGCGGCAGCCCGCGCGCGTCGAAGCCCATCGGCGTGACGAGCGCCGGGAAGCCCAGCATCGAGATCGTGCGGGTAAGCGCGGATAGCTCCGCGACCATCGCCTGCATCGCATCGCCGCCGGTTGCGCCGACCTGTTCGGCCATGGGCACCGGGAAGCGCGCGGCGGGGGTGAGCAGCAGGTCGACCTTGGCGAACGGGCCGCTCAGCATGTCGGACTGCGCGGATTTACGGCGGCCGAGCGCGGCGAGATAGGTATCGGGAGAGACCGCGGCGCCCGCCAGCAGGCGGTTGCGCACCTGGTCACCGAAATCTTCCGCCCGCTCCGCCAGGTGGCGTGCGTGGAAGGCGGCGGCTTCGGGAGCCCATATCTCGGCGGCGATCGCGGGATAGCCGGAGTGGTCGGGAATGGCGACATCGACGACTTTCGCGCCGAGGTCCGCGAAGACCTGCCGCGCGGCCGCGAAGGCAGCGGCGACTTCAGGGTGAAGGTCATCGGTGAAGTAGCTGGTCGGCACGCCGATCGTCAGACCCGAGCAGTCGGCGATGAGGCCAGCCTCGTATTCGCCGTCCACCAGAACGTCCATCAGGCGGGCCAGAGACCGGCTGGAAGTGGAGAGCGGCCCCGCCGTATCGAGCGTCTTCGACAGCGGCATCATCGCCGTGTCGGGCAGAAGGCCGTTGGTCGGCTTGAGCCCAGCCACGCCGCAGAACGCGGCCGGAAGCCGGACAGAACCGCCGGTATCCGATCCCAGCGCGCCGGTGACGATGCGCGCACCGACCGCCGCGCCCGAGCCTGACGACGAGCCGCCCGAGATCGCCTCGGCGTTCCACGGGTTGCGGCAGCGGCCGAGGTGCGCGTTGTGTCCTGTCGGCCCCATCGCGAACTCGGCCATGTGGAGGCGGCCAATGGTGATCGCGCCCGCCGCAGCCAACCGGGCCATCAGCGGTGATGTCTCGGCGGGGACGTGGCCGCGCCAGATCTTCGAGCCCGCCTCGGTGGGAATACCGGCACGGAAGAACATGTCCTTGTGCGCGAGCGGCACGCCGTGGAGCGGCCCGCGCAGCGATCCGCGCCTGCGCTGTTCATCGCAGGCCCGTGCCTGGTCGAGCGCGGCCTCGGCCTCGATCGCGACGAAGGCATTGAGCCCTCGCCAGTCCTCGGCGCGCTCCAGTGCGTCGGTGACCGCATCGACGGCGCTCAGGGCTCCGCTGGCGATCGCTTCGGCAAGTTCGACGAGATCGTGTGGCATGGCTGTCCTGTCCGCGAGGATCGCGTGTTTCGAGGCGGATGGGAAAAAGGGGCCTCCCACCCTTCGCGCTTGCGCTCGCGGAGGGTGGGAGGGAGCGCGGGACAGTCCGGAGGAGAGAAGGACCATCCCGCAGTTCCGATCAGAACGAGTAGGTCAGGCGCGCGCCGTACGTACGCGGCGGAGCGAACTGGACGAGGTAGGCGCTGGCATAGCCGGCGTTGCTGTTCGCCGTCAGGATCGTATTGTTCTCGATGTTGCGCACGTATGCGGTGATCGAGAACGGGCCGTCGTCGGGCGTGTAGGTGACCTGCGCGTCGCTCTTCCAGTAGGCGCCCTGCTGTTCGGCCGCCGTATTGTAGAACGTGAAGTAGCTCTTCGACTGGTAACGGGTCTGGACACGCGGGGTCAGGGTGCCGCCCAGCAGGTGGAAGTCATGCTGGATGCCGCCCGAAAGCGTCCATTCCGGAGCCTGCGTCAGGCGGTTGCCGGACAAGTCGCTGGCCGCCGGGCAGGAGGCCGCGGTGACGGTGCAGAATTCCGCATACTTCGCATCGAGCCACGCCACGTTGGCGTCGATGCGTGTGTCCGGGGTGACCTGCCACAGCGTTTCGAGTTCTGCACCCCAAACGCGCGCCTTGCCCGCGTTGAGGGTGTAGACGAGCGCCGTCGCCGGATCTTCCTGCTGGGTCTGCAGGTCCTTGTAGTCGTAGTAGAAGCCGCTCAGGTTGACCTGCAGCGTGTTGTTCAGGAAGCGGTTCTTGGTGCCGATCTCATAGGCGATGATCTGCTCGGGACCGAACGAGGAGTTGGTGGTGTAACCGCCCGCCTTGTAGCCCTTGTCGACCTTGGCATAGAACAGGTTGTCGGGCGTGACCTGATAGTTCGCGCCGAAGTGCCAGGTGACCTGATCGCCCGAATAGTGGTTGTCGAGGGTCGAATAGGCACCGGCGATGTCGTTGTAGCCGACCTGGTACTTGTTGTCCTTGGTGTAGCGGACGCCCGCTTCCAGCTTCAGCTTGTCGGTCAGGTCGTAACCGACCTGCGCGAAGACGGCCTTGGACTTGCTGCCCACGTCGTAGTCGAAGGTATAGAAGTTGAACGGATCGACCGCGAGCCCGTGGACCTGGAAGTAGGTCAGCAGCGCGTCGGTCTCCTTGAAGAAGTAGCCGCCGACCTGCCAGGTGAAGCCGGTCTTGTTGTTCGAGCTGAGACGCAGTTCGTAGTTCTGGTCCTTGACGTCTTCGTTCTGCTGGAAGCCGTAGTTGTAGAGCGTGCCGCCGTCCTGATCGTTGTCGCGGTTCAGCGTCGACTTCTGGAAGCCGCCGAAGAAGCTCAGGGTCGCGAAGTCCATGTCGTAGGAGATCGCGGTGCGCACGGCCTTGGTGCGGATGCGGGTATAGCCCTGGTTGTTCAGCTCGAACTTCTTCGACGAGCCGATCTCCAGCGAGCCGTCGGAATTGACGTCGGTATAGGGCACCGCCTTGATGGTCGAGCCGACGCCGTCCACGCGGGTCATCTCGCCGGTGACGAGGATCGAGAGGCGGCTGGTCGGGGTCCACAGCGCATGGACGCGGCCGCCCGTCACGTTGCCGTCGTCGCCGTCCTTGAGGCCCGGGTTGTCGCGGTAGCCTTCGTGGGTCTTGCGGGTGCCCGCGAAGCGGAAGCTCAGGGTGTCGCTGACCGGCACGGTCGCGCCGACGTCGAAGTTGAGGGTGCCGTAGTTGCCGATCTCGGCAGCGGCATCGAGCTTCCAGTCGTCGGTCGGCTTGACCGTCGCGATGTTGACCGCACCTGCCGTGGCGTTGCGGCCGTACAGCGTGCCCTGCGGGCCGCGCAGGACTTCGATGCGCTCCACGTCGAACATCGCCGCGTTGAGCGCGAAGGCGCGCTGCAGGTAGAAGTTGTCGACCGAGACGGCGACCGCCGGATCACCCGTTTCCGAGTAGTCGCGGCTGGACACGCCGCGAATGGTGATCATGGTATTGGCGTTGTTCTGGGCGATGTTGACGGTCGGCGCGATGTTGGAAAGCGCGTTGACGTCGGTGACGCCCGCCTTGGAGAGTTCCTCGCCGCTCGCGACGGTCATCGCGATCGGGGTGCTCTGCGCGCTGGTCTCACGCTTGGTCGCGGTGACGACGATCTCGCCGAGGCCCTCCGACGCGCCATCGGCCGCGGAAGCGGAGTCCGTACCCGCATTCTGGGCAAAAGCAGGCTGCGCGAAGGCTGCGGCTATGGAAAGCGCGCTGGCAGTGAACGTTAGACGCTTGAGCAAGACTGGAACTCCCTGTGACCCGTTCTGGAATGATTGACGTTTTCATTACAATGACCGATTCGCGGATGATTGCAAGCGGGTCGTTTTGGGAACGATGCAGCAATACATTCAATTCATTGTTTTATAATAATTTTTTGAAAATCTTCCGAAGGGTAACGTTTTCATTTTTGACGTAGCAAATCTACCGCTCATGAAGGTATCTACCAGAAAAACCTTGGAAATCTGCGCCACGCCCAATCACCGAACCGCGAAAACCCGATAGCGCCAGCTGTGGCGTCATACCCCGAATCACACCCTCATGGCCAAAGGTACGAGAGATCAAACGCGATGGCACTAACACGCATAAAACCAGCATGTTTAGGCCGCATCCGGCCTCTGGTCGGACAAATCGGAGCGCCATCCCGGGCGGGTTCAGAGACCCATCCGGTCGTTCATTTTTTACTCGCGTAATGTAAACGTTATCATTAGGTCTTTTGCCTTGGCGCGGTTGATTGCCTGCCCGGACTGCGTAGATCCGCCAGGAAGCACAACGCGAAGGATCACGCCCATGGATACCCCTGCCCGCCCCATCCGCGTCGGCCTGCTGGGCTATGGCTTTGCCGGAAAGACCTTCCACGCCCCGCTGATCGCCGCGTGCGATGGTCTCGTGCTTCACGCCGTCGCCTCGCGGGATGCGGGCAAGGTCCATGCCGACTTTCCCGGAGTGACAGTCCATGCCGCGCCCGAGGCGCTGATCGCCGACGACACGGTCGATCTCGTCGTCGTCGCGACGCCCAACGACACGCACGCGCCGCTCGCCCGCACGGCGCTGGAAGCGGGGCGCCACGTCGTCGTCGACAAGCCCTTCGCGCTCGATCTGCAGGAGGCGCGCGGCCTGGTGGCATTGGCCGAAACGACCGGCCGTCACCTTCAGGTCTTCCACAACCGCCGCTGGGACAGCGATTTCCTGACGGTGCGGCGTGCCATCGAGGATGGAGCAATCGGCCGCGTCACTCACTTCGAATCCCGCATCGACCGCTTCCGACCGCAAGTGCGCGACCGTTGGCGTGAGAATGCCGCGCCAGGTGCGGGTGTGTGGTTCGACCTCGGCCCGCACATGGTCGATCAGGCGCTCGCGCTGTTCGGGTTGCCCGACAGCGTCACCGCCAGCGTCGCCATCCAGCGCGACGGCGCACAAGTCGACGATTGGGCGCATGCCGTACTCGAATATGGGCAACTGCGGGTCGTCGTCCATGCCGGGATGCTCGTCGCGGGCGGATCGGCGCGCTTCACCGTTCACGGCACGGGCGGCAGCGCGGTCAAGCTCAAGGCCGACGGCCAGGAAGTGCAGCTCCTCGCCGGACTGCGGCCCGGCGCGCCGGGCTGGGGCGAAGATGCCGACGCCCTCGTCGTTTACGACGGTTCCGGCGAGCCCCGCTCCATCCCCGCCACGCCCGGCGACCAGCGTGGATTCTACACCGCCGTCGCCGCCGCGCTGGCGGGCGACGCCCCGCCGCCGGTGCGCCCGATCGAAGCGCTAGCGGTGATGGCCGTGCTGGAAGCCGGTGCCGCCTCCGCACGGGGGGGGCGCTCGATGCCGCTGCCGCTCACGCCGGAGGAACGCGCCGCCTGGTAAGCATCATCCTGCGGCAAGCTGGGCCGAGACGGAACCGGTACGCTCCAGCTTGCCCCAGCCCACGACCCACCCGGCCACAGCCGAGGCGATCGCGCGGATCACGACCCAGTACATGATCTGGCGATATACCAGTCGCTGCGCCACCAGCAGGTGCGCCGGGTAGCGCGCCCGTCCGCCGTCGAGGCGATAAGCGATCCATCCGCACAGCACATCGATCGCGGTGAAGGCGATCCAGTAGGCGCCCATCATGCCGACGTCCCCGCTGGTCTGCGCCCAGCCATGGGCCGAGACCCGCAGCGCGGTGCCGATGATCGAGACCACCAGCGCGAGGTCGATCAGCGGCGAGATCGCGGCGAAGGCGATCTGGAACAGCCACGCCTGCGGCAGTCCGACGAGGCCGAGCCCGGCAGGCTTGCGAGTGCGGATCACCGCGCGGTGCTTCCACAGGCACTGCAGGGTGCCGAAAGCCCAGCGGAAGCGCTGCTTGGCCAGCGCGGTGAAGCTCTCGGGCGCCTCGGTCCAGGCGACGGCGCGCGGGTCGTACGTGACGCGCCAGCCCGCCCGCTGGATGGCGATGGTGAGGTCCTGGTCCTCGGCGAGCGTGTCCTCCGGATAGCCGCCGACCGAGTCCAGCGCCGCGCGCCGCCATGCGCCGACCGCGCCCGGCACCACCGTCATCGCGTCGAACCCGGCCAGTGCACGGCGTTCGAGGTTCTGCGCGGTGATGTACTCGACCGCCTGCCAGCGGGTGACGAGGTTCACCCGGTTGCCGACCCGCGCATCGCCCGCGACGGCGCCGAGCTGTGGGTCCGCGAACCAGCGGGCGAGGCGGCGGATGGTTTCGGGCTCGAACTGGGTGTCGGCGTCGAGGGCGATGACGATCTCGCCGGTCGCCTGCAGCAGTGCGCGGTTGAGGGCGCTGGCCTTGCCGCCGTTCTGCAGCGTCAAAAGCGTCACGCGCGGGTCGTCGCCGAAGACCGACCGCACGATCTCGCTCGTGCCGTCCTTCGATCCGTCGTCGGCGACGATGACCTGCAGCGCGGGGTAGTCGGAGGCGAGCACCCGGGCGACGGATGCGGCGATGACCCGCTCCTCGTTGTAAGCGGGGATGATCACCGAGACGGCGGGCTCGAAATGCGGCGGTTCGGCGCGCTTGCGGCGGCTTTGATACCAGGCGAGCGCCGCCATGATCACCGCGCGCGCGATGCCGAGCGATATCGCGAGGTAGAACACCCAGGCCAGCACCGCCGCGACCGCCATCAGCGCCACGAACGCGGCAACGTCCACGCGCACGGCGGCAAGATCGGTGGTCGAAATGGCGGGCATCGCCCGCGCCTGCGGGATGCCGACGAGCTGCGAGGCGGTGACGAAGGTATAACCCTCGCCCTTCAGCGCGGCGATGATGCGCGGAAGCGCGGCGACGGTCTGGGCACGGTCGCCGCCGCCGTCGTGCAGCAGGACGACATTGGTGGCATTCTCCGGCGTCGCGGAATGGACCTGCTGAAGCACCTGGTCGACGATTGCGTCCGCGCCCGGGCGCTGCCAGTCGTTGGGATCGACGTGGAGGCCCACGACCGTATAGCCCGCCTCCTGCGCGGCCAGCGCGGGACCGAGTTCGTCAGGCGTCGTCGGCTCGGCGTCGCCGAAATAGGGCGCACGGAACAGCGTCATGCTGCGGCCGGTATAGGCTTCGACCAGCCGCTGGGTCGCATTCAATTCCAGCCGGGTCTGGCGCGGCCCGGCATTGGCGAGATTGGGATGGGTGTACGTGTGATTGCCCAGTTCGTCGCCGTCGGCAACGATGCGCTTGAGCAGGCCGGGGCTGCCCAGCGCGTTCTCGCCGATCACGAAGAACGTCGCGGGCACGTGCGCCGCCTCCAGTTCACGCAGGATGCGGGGCGTCCACGCAGGGTCAGGGCCGTCGTCGAAGGTCAGTGCGATGCGCTTGGGGTCCGTGCCGCCCGAGCGCTGGACGACGTAGGGCGTCGGCAGCGCGGCGTAGGTCTCCTCGCGGATCATACCGTTGCCGTCGGCGCGCACGGCGCGCTGGCCGTCGCGCGGGGTGGCGGTGATGCGCAGGATCTCGCCCGATCCCTCGATGTCGGCGCTGCTGAGCGCGCGAGGGGTCGAAAGGTCGGGCGTGCCGCCCTTGCGGAAGGCGCCGAGGTCGTTCCAGAAGCCGGAATCCTCGGTGCCGAGCCGCCACAGCGCCATGTCACCGATGCCGAGGCGCTTCAGCGCCGACAACTCGTTCCAGCTGGTAGCCGCGTCGAGCATCCAGATCGTGTGGTGGGTCTGTTCGTCGTCGTAAGCGAAGCCTGCGTTGCCGCTGGCGGGATCGAAGGAAATCTTCGCAGCGCTGTCGTGCGCGGCGAGCCATGCATCCTCGATGGCGAGCGCGTCGGTCTGGTCGCCGTGCCAGTCGTAGGCGTAGCTGCCCAGCGCGACGACGAGGTGCTCGGAACCGATGCGCTTCAGAGCGCCCTGCACTTCGTGGACGAACCAGTCCTGTGCGGCGATCGGGCCGGGCGTGCCGCCCTCCCAGTGCTGGTCGTAGGCCATGAAGATGACCTTGTCGGTAGCCTTGGCGAGCGCCTCGAGCGGCCAGCCGCCCTCGTCGTCGGCGGGGGTGGTGACGGCAAGCGAGGTGCCCTTGGGCAACGCTGCGTGCAGGCTGCGCAGAAAGGCGAGGTAATCGGGCATGGCGCGCGTGGGCAATGCCTCGAGATCCATCACCAGCCCGGCGTAGTTCCCCTGCGTGACGGCCCCGGCGAGGCGCTTGGCAAGCGCGAGGCGCTGCGCGGGATCATGCAGCAGCGCGGCGGTTCCTGCACCGTCCCAGCCGTCGGAGGCGACGTTCTGGACCATCGGCAGCACCTTGAAGTGGTGCGATTGGCCCGCGACCAGCCGGTCGAAGCGGGCATCCGGCTCGACCGTCACCTGATGCTGCGGCCCCGCGACGTTGATCAGCGCGGGCACCACCCAGTCGAGGTCGTTGCCGTGATGGACCAGCGAAAGGAAGCTGGCGTCGTTGCCCGGCAGGTAGAAACCGATGCTGAGCGGCTTCTGCCCCGGCCCCTTGCGACCGCGCGGCAGCCAGGACTTCAGCGCATGCTTCAGCGGCGATCCGTGCAGGGTCGAGGGCTTGAGGCGCGGCGTCGGCAGTTCCAGTTCCTGCTGGGCGGGCACCGCGACGAGCGTGGTCGCGAAAGCCGCCGCGCCCAGCAGCACGATGACCAGCAACGCGGCGAGGACACCGCGCGCCCAGCGGCTGCGGCGGCCGGTGGGGTCGTAGAAGATGGGCTTGCTCATGACGTCGGGTGTCCGGGGGTAAGGAATGTGAGCCGGCGATAGGCCCGGCGCAGTGTTCGGGACCTGATCGGCGCCTTAAATTTTCGTCATGTTCGGCGCGCTCAGAGTCTGTTTGAAAAATGCCGAAAGCGGCATTTTCGAATGCGGCACCGGCCCGCTCCCCCACCCGACCACCCACAGGATACTGCCGATGGGCGGTCGGGTGGGGGAGCGGGCCGGTGCCGCGAAATTCGCGTTCCGCGAATTTCCAAACTGTCTCTCAGCCCATCATCCCGGAGCGGAACCAGCGGCGCATGGCCGGAAGCCGCCTGAGGTCGCAGCCGCAGACCTTGCAGCGGCAGTTCTGCACCCCCGAGGAATCGACCGTGAACTTGCGCGAGGCGACGTGACGCTCGGCATGGCAATCGCTCAAGGTCCCGCTCATGGCTGCAACCCCGCTTCGGGCGCGACTTCGTGCAGCGCGCGAAGAGTCGTGGCGATCAGGCGCGGCGCATCGTGGCCGAGGTAATGGTCGCCGCTCAGGCCGATGACCCGCGCCCGGCCTGCGAGGGAGGGGCACAGGCTGCCCTTCTCTTCCAGCCCGTAGACGCAGACCACCGGCGCCCAGTCGACCCCGCGCATCGCCAGCAACGGGTGCGCGTCCGGCTTGCCGAGGTAGGCAAGGCCCACCGGATCGGCGCGGAAGTAGACGTCGTGCGCAGGCACCGTGAGGTCGATGGCAAGGACCCGGGCACGCAGATCCGGCGGCAGGTCCGGCGCCGTGGTCGCAAGGATGTCGGCGCCGTAGGACTGGCCCATCAGCACGACCCGGCTCGCTCCCGTACGCGTCAGGGCGAGGCGCACCGCGCCGGCGACGACTGCGTCCGCCTCGGCCCGGGTGCGGTGCGTGGCGAAGACAACCGGGGACGCGACCCCGACCACCGGGACGCCCTTGGCGGCAACGGCGGCGGCGACTTTCTCGCCCATGCCGAAGTGGAAGCCCATGTCTCCGGACAGGAAGACCGCCGCCACGCGCGGATGCGGCTCGGCGGCCGGGAACATCACGATGGACTCGGTGCCGAGCAGGCCAAGCACCGGCGCGGCCAGCGCAGTGAGACCCACCGCAGCCAGTGCGAACAGCCCAATGGCAAAGCGAGTGCGAACGCGGCTCATGCGATCAGCATCCTTGCCTCGGAGGTGATGGCGGGCACTGGCGCGATCGGGCGGACAAATTCACCCCCTCCCCCGCCGCCGATCAGGCGCGATACGTCGTGCAGCCCCTGGATCAGCCCGATGCCGTGCGGCCCGGCGACGTAGCGCGGTTCCCAGCGGGGGGCGAACTTCTCCTTGTAGCCGCGCAGGCCGCGAAAGCCGTAGAAGCGCTCGCCATGGCGGAACACCAGCGCCGCCGCCTTGGCCCATGCGGGCGCGAGCGGGCCACCCTCGATCCCCGACAGCGGCACCATGCCCAGCGTGAAGCGCTTGTATCCGCGCGCCTTTGACCAGAGCAGCAGGTTGGTGAACAGGAAATCCATCGTCCCGCGCGGCGCGTCTTCGCGCTGGCGCATGAGGTCGACCGAGGCTTCGGTGTGGTCCTGCGTGCACCACAGGTTGGCGAAGGCGACGATGCGGTCCTCCACCATGACCAGCGCCATGTCGAAGTTGCTCAGGTATGCGCGGTCGAAGGCGCCGAGGCTGAAGCCCTTCTCGCGCTGGCCCTTGGCCGTCATCCACTCGTCGGAGATCGCCTCCAGTTCATCGAGGATCACCGGCACCGCCGCCGCCGGCACCACCCGCAGCCGGGCGCCGGCGCGAGCGGCGGGGGGGGGGG
>NZ_ALVC01000281.1:0-4099 GCF_000293195.2 Sphingomonas sp. LH128 | reverse complement strand
CCTCATCGCCGACATCGAGCAGGCACTGGAAGCATGGCGGGGGCAGTGACCGCGCCCCTTGTCGCGGCCGCCACGGCGAGCCCGACGCCGACCGCGACAGCTACCGCCGTCGTGATCAAGCACGCCGAGCCGGTCGCGGGCGCGGAAGGCATCAAGAACGTCGTCTCGGCCCGTAGCGACACGATCGGCAACATCGTCGACACGCTCGACAAGCTGGCCGTGCAGGTAGGCTCCAGCCGCATTTCGCTGTGGGACCTGACCGTCATCGTCGCGGTGCTGGCGCTGGTGATCTCGGTGGCCTGGGCCGCCAGCCGGCTGTCGAGCCGGGTGCTGGCCCGTGCGACCCGCCTCGACATGACGCAGCGACTGCTGACCGAGAAGATGGTCAGCCTGTTCATCTGGACCGTGGCCATCCTCGTCGGCATCGACGTGCTGGGGATCGACCTGACGGCACTGACGGTGTTCTCCGGCGCCTTCGGCCTCGCCATCGGCTTCGGCCTGCAGAAGACCTTCGGCAACCTGATCGCCGGTATCATCCTGCTGATGGACAAGTCGATCAAGCCCGGCGACGTCATCGCCATCGCCGACCAGAGCGGGCAGTACACCTTCGGCCAGATCCGCCGCATCGGCATCCGCGCCGTCTCGCTCACCACGCGCGACCAGAAGGAATACCTGATCCCGAACGAGAACCTGATGATCAATCAGGTCGAGAACTGGTCATATTCGTCGAAGAACGTGCGTATCCAAGTCCCGGTCGTGGTCCCCTATGCCTCCGATATCGAGCTTGCCGAGAAGCTGATGCTGGAGGCAGCGGGTGCCGTGAAACGTGTCCTCAAGGCCCCGCCGCCAACCGTCTGGCTCGACAGCTTTGCGGAGAATGGAGTCGCGTTTGTGATCCATGTTTGGATCACCGACCCCGAAGAAGGCACTGGAAACGTGCGTTCTGATGTCCTCAAAGGGCTCTGGAGGCTTATGCGCGAGAACGGCATCAAGGTGCCTTTCCCTCAGCGCGATCTCAACCTTCGCGATACTGAGACGATGCGCGAGTTGATCGCCGCGCTTCGCTCCGACGAGGGTAAAACCTCTTAGACTGATCGCAGTATACCCACCTGCTCGAGTCTTATCCGGAGGCTAGCCGGTAGAAGGTCGGGGGAGGTCGGTTCGAGGACGGACGCGGGGTATCCTTGGCAGCAGAGGACCGCACATGATCTCCGCCGCACGTTTTCAAACCTTGCGAACGGTATTCTCGATGATGAGGAGAACGCTGTTCTTGGCGAGAACCACATCGAAGGGGTCATGGCCCATAAAGTCGGGGGAAGGTGTCAAACACCTATGACAAACATCAATATGTCATCGCAGCATTGACCAAAATCGCCGCGAAGAGCATATCGGTGCCAGGCAATGGATTTCTGCCTGTCCCTCTCTTGAGGGCCGAACCGCCATTTTGGCTGATGATTCCTACCTTTCGCCGTCAGGCAACAAGGTGGAATCGTGCGCGCAATTATCGGTCAGTTCGTCCGCAATCTCAATTTTGAAGACTTCGCCCAGACGCGGCGTGAACACGTCGTCTCGGTCATCCGCTGGGTCTTGATCCTCGTACCCATGGCGGTCGTGATCGGCAGTCTTTGTGCAACCTTCCTTTGGAGCCTGGACGTCGCAACCCGGACGCGCTTCGCGCACCCATGGTTGTTGTACCTGCTGCCTGTCGCCGGCTTCGGCGTCGGCCTCATCTATCACTGGGTCGGTCGTAGCGTCGAAGGCGGCAACAACCTCATCGTCGAACAGATTCATGAGCCAGTTGACGGTGTGCCGTTGCGGATGGCGCCGCTCATCCTTGTTGGCACGGTCATCACGCACCTGTTCGGTGGTTCAGCCGGACGTGAAGGAACCGCGGTCCAGTTGGGCGGCAGTCTTGCAAGCTCGGTGGCGCGGATCGCCAAGCTGGATGAGTCCGGGGTGCGGATTGTCCTGACCGCCGGAATCGCGGCGGGCTTCGGTGCCGTGTTCGGCACTCCGCTCGCCGGCGCGGTCTTTGCTCTTGAGGTGCTGGCGATTGGCCGGGTCGAGTATTCGGCTCTGGTGCCATGCCTGGTCGCCGCGATCGTCGGCGACTGGACCTGCCAGATGTGGGGCATCCACCACGGCAATTACCATATCGATTATGTCGCCTCGGGCGCGGCGCTGACGGTCGAACCGCTGCTGTTGCTTCAGGCTGCCGCTGCGGGCGTCATCTTCGGCTTGGCCGGCCGCCTCTTCGCCGAAGCTAATCACGGGCTGAGCGGCGTGTTCAAGCGTTATATCCCCTACGGCCCGTTTCGCCCATTGGTGGGTGGCCTGCTGGTGATCGGTCTTGTCTATACCCTGGGGACGCAGGACTATCTTGGCCTGGGCGTATGGTCTGCTGATCCGTCGGCGCCCACGATCGCGAAGTTCTTCGAGCCGCCGGTCGATAGCTGGAGCTGGCTGCTGAAGATCCTCTTCACGGTCGTGACGCTCAGCGCCGGCTTCAAGGGCGGCGAGGTGACGCCGCTGTTCTTTATCGGCGCAGCCCTTGGCAATGCCGTCGGAGGACTGTTCGGCGCTCCTATCGACCTGTTCGCAGGGCTGGGCTTCGTCGCCGTCTTCGCCGGCGCCGCGAACACGCCGCTGGCCTGTGCGATCATGGGCGTCGAGCTCTTCGGTGCCACGCATATCGTACCGATCGCTGTCGCCTGTTTCACCGCCTATCTCTGCTCAGGCCACAGTGGGATCTACCTTTCCCAGCGGATCGCTGTCCCCAAGGCGCGGTCTGGTCGGTCAGATGTCGGCGGCACGCTCCGCGACGCGCGAGCTCCCCGGCCTCGACCTCAAACCGCAGCAATCCCATCTACCGCCAGCAATGAGAAGTGACATGACCGATCTGCATCACGTGCGAACGGCCGAGATCGGCATGCTCCGGATATACATGAAGCCCTCGGACAAGCTGTCGAAAGGGACGTTTCGCACCCTCTGGTCGAGCAAGCCGCTGTACCGCGAACTGGTTCAGCGCGCGAGGGCGCAAGGCCTGTTGAATGCCATCTTGTATCACACCCACTATGGCTACTCGGACCGTGGACAGATCCGGGAGAGCGGTGCGGAGATCAGTGATCCGCACCTGACGATATGCGTCGAACTGATCGACCAGCGTGCGGAACTTGAACGCTTCTGCGCGGCCCAGGGAGAAATCCTCGCGGACAAGGTGATCATCTACAAGCATATCGAGCACTGGCGTGTGGGAAGTGGCAGCGTCCACCGGCAGGATGTAGGTCTGGTCGAACTGGAGACGGAAGGATGAGCAGCACGCCGCCGGGCGTGGGCTTGGTCCCTTCGAGGCGTATGTTCGGAATTCCGAACTTGCTTCAGGAAGGCAATCCTTATGGAAGCTGGGCCGGAGAAAGACTTCGGACCATGAAAATTCTACTGCTCGAAGATGACGCAGCCACGCGCTCGCACATCGCGAAAGCGCTGTCGGCGAGCGGGCATGTCGTCGACGAATGCGCCACCGGCGAAGACGCCGTGCATCTCGCTTCGACCGGCGAATACGCGGTGCTGATCCTCGACCGTATGGTCCCGGTGATTGATGGCCTCACAGCCCTGCGAAGCCTGCGCGAGGCCGGGGTTACGACTCCGGCGCTCCTGCTTACGGCCATGGACGGGGTAAGTGACCGGGGTCAGGGCCTCCTGGGCGGGGCTGACGATTATCTCGTGAAGCCTTTCGCCACCAGTGAGTTGCTGGCCCGGGTCCAGGTGCTCGGTCGGCGGCCACCCACTATCGAAGCCATCACGGTCCTGCGCGTCGGTGATCTGGAATTCGATCTTATCCGTCGGACCATTTCGCGCCGCGGGCGGCGTATCGAGCTTCAGGCGCAGGAGATGAAGCTGCTTGAGTATCTCATGCGGCATAAGGGCGAGATCGTTACCCGAACGATGATGCTGGAGAACGTCTGGTCGCTGCATTTCGACCCCGGTGTCAACGCCGGGATAAAATTGGGCCAGGCACCGGTTTAAAAAGGGGCCAGTTGGGTTGAATAAAAGGCCTCAGGGTTGAGGCTGGGCACTATCGGCAGCGGGGAAGCGGCTG
>NZ_ALVC01000280.1:0-2217 GCF_000293195.2 Sphingomonas sp. LH128 | reverse complement strand
CGGCGACAGGTAGAAATCGATCGTGTCGCCCCGCTTGTCGACTGCCCGGTACAGGTAGGTCCACTTGCCCCGCACCTTGACGTAGGTTTCATCCAGGCGCCAGCTCGGATCAAAGCCACGCCGCCAGAACCAGCGCAGCCGCTTCTCCATCTCCGGGGCGTAGCACTGGACCCAGCGATAGATCGTCGTATGGTCGACCGAAATGCCGCGTTCCGCCAGCATTTCCTCAAGGTCGCGATAGCTGATCGGATAGCGACAATACCAGCGCACCGCCCACAGGATCACATCACCCTGGAAATGGCGCCACTTGAAATCCGTCATCGTTCCGTCCGTCCAATCTCCGCCAAGCATGCTCAAGCTTCACGATTTTTGCAACAGAGCCGCCCGCACCACTCCCATCGATTTTGCTTCCCCCTCCCCATCCCGCGCTTCGCCAGCGGGTCAGAGCCGCAGGCCGCAGGCAGCGGCTTCGCCTAAAGGAGTGAAAAATGGAAGCGACAACTGACCAGATCGCCACCATCGCGGCGCTGAACGACATTGCGCGGCGAACGATGGGTGTGACTTGTCGCACCGTGATTACGCAAGGCATCGCGGCGCTGGACGAGAACACGCAGTCCGACATTCTCAAGATGATCGAGGGCTTTGAGGATTTCACACCCGACAACGACCCGCACGGCGAGCATGACGCCGGTTTCCTTTATCGTGATGTGATCGGCCAATGGCATACCCGCTGGACTGACGACAGCACGCGCCCAGCCCTCTCGGTCATGTGGAAGTTCGACTATTACGACCGCGATCTTGAATTTGGCAGCGCCGAACCGTGGAATCCCGATGCCACAACCCGCGTGCTCACCATTCTCCTAACCAGTGAATATTGAGGGAGGCCATCATGACCAAATCGCCCCCGGTTATCGAGCTTAGCTGGCGTGATGAGAATTATGGTTCCGTCTGCGCCGTCGCCGCTTTCCGCAACTATGCGGGCACACTGGATTGGAGCGACCGCACCCACCAGCGGTTTCGCGGATGCCTGAAACGTGCAGGCTTCGCGTTCCATTGGGGGCGATGCAGCTATATCGCCACCAGCGGCACCCGCGAAGAGAGGTTGCACGCCCTTTGTGACGAGCTGGCCCGCGCAGGATTCCAGATCGACAGCGGCGACGTGAGGGCAGAGGCATGAACCGCGAACGCCGCAAGCAGATCGCCGCCGCCCGCGTGCTGATCGACAAGGGCAAAGCCCTGTTGGATGAGGCGCGCGACATGCTTGAAACCGTCAAGGATGACGAACAGGCCGCCCGCGAGAATCTACCACCCAGCCTTGAGGACAGCGAACGTGCGCAGGCGATGGACGCCGCAGTTTCCGAACTGGAAAGCGCGATTTCAGCCCTTGAAGACTTCGACGCCGACGAGATCGGCACAAACCTCGACACCGCCAGCGAATAGGAAGGATTGACCATGCAACCCATGCGCCACCTAGATCGAGACACGCGCCGCGCCCGCCTTCTGGCGGCGCGCACGCGCCCCGTCGGCGGCATCAACCGGCGCGGCATCTTCACCGGCCATTGGGACGGCGGCGATGTTGTGCGCCAGTTTCGCGGCGACAACGGATCATGGATCGGCCTTGCCGCCTACAAGGCGAAAGAAGAGCCGGAGCCGCAGCCATGAAAATCAGCAACACGGCGAGCGCCGTTCGCGTCACCCTCTCGCCTACCGAGATCAGCGATTTGCAATTTGTGATCGAGGCGGCCGAGCGCGCGGGGCATTATATGCCCGCGCGCGTCCCCAACATCATGGCGGCGCTGACGCGCAGCGCCGACGATGTTCGGATGAAACAGGCGATGAAGCGGGCGGAAAAAGATCGCGTAACGCGGATCGAGCAGGACCGGCGCGCGCGCGAACGCCAATTCATGCTAGGCGACCGATACAGCGTCATGGCGAGCCGCGCCGACTACGCCGATGCGTCTTCCGATCCGGACGCGCGCCAATGGGTTGACCTAGTGTTTCATGAAATCATGCAGAGGCCGCTTCCCGATCAATACGAACTCCGGCGCGACGTGTGGCGTGTCCACGTTGTCCAACTGGACGGCGGCACGCTCGGCGCTGTTGTAGGCGGCGATTGCACTCAAACCGCCGACCCCGCCGAAATTGCTTCCGTAGCGGAGCAGCTGATCGCCCGCTTCGAGGGCAGAGCTTGACGCGCGTGGAGCGGTGGCAGCTGCC
>NZ_ALVC01000279.1:0-9056 GCF_000293195.2 Sphingomonas sp. LH128 | reverse complement strand
CAGCGCCTGCCAGTTGCCGATGTCGGACCAGTCCATGTCGGCGGGCACCATCGCCGCGCGGGTGGTGTTCTCCATCACCGCGTAGTCGACAGAGACGCTGGGCACTTCGGCAAAGGTCGCCGCGTCCGGGTGGAAGCGCTGGCCGTCCTCGGCGCCCTTCGCCACCGCCTCGGCCACGCTTGCGGCCACGTCGGGCCGGTGCGCGGTCAGTTCGGCAAGGAAGTCCTTCACCCGGAACGCGAAGATGCCGCCGTTCCAGGCGTAGATCCCTTCGGCAAGGAATGCCTTGGCGCGTTCAAGGTCCGGCTTCTCGACGAACTGCGCAGTGCGGAAACCGCCGTGCTCGGGAATTGCCTCGCCGCGCTTGAGGTAGCCGAAGCCGGTTTCGGGCGCCGTCGCCTCGATGCCGAAGGACACCAGCCAGCCCTGCTGCGCCAACCCCGCCGCAGCGGCTGCGGCGACCGCGAAAGCCTCGGTATTGCCGATGTGGTGATCGCTCGGACACACGAGCATCACCGCGTCCTCGGGCAGGCGGCAGGCAGCGAGCGCGATGGCGGCGGCGGTGTTGCGCGCCGAAGGCTCGACGATCACCTGCGCCCCCTCGACCGCGCCCAATTGCGCCTCGACGTGGGCGAGGTGCTTGTGGCCGGTCACCACGACCGGGGCCGCGAAGCCTCCCGAGCCGGGACAACGGGCCAGCGCCGCTTCGAACAGGGTGCTGTCACCGACCAGCGGCAGGAACGGCTTGGGCATGGCAGCCCGGCTGCGCGGCCACAGGCGCGTGCCGCTGCCACCGCAGAGAATGACGGGAACAAGGATCGACATAGGGTAAAGTTTCGCTCGTCCGGTGACGGATACCAGTTCGATGGTCATAGCCGCCCAATGCTGCAATGCAACGTCGCGCTTGTATACTACGTCAATAAAACCAGCGCTGACGCCAGCGATAAATCGCTTCTACTGTTTTTCCGCCAGTATCTTTTGCCGGGCGAAAGCGAAAACGGCGCATCGCGAGGTCGCAGGTGATGCGATCCGCCACCGGGTCCGGGCTGGGCTGCACGATTCGGCAGGCGGCGACGCGGCCATCGGTTCCTACCCTGAGGTCGATGGTCACCGATGCCCCGACCCGCAAGTCCCGGGTGGCGCGGGGGTAGTCCTTCGCCGAATTGATGTCTCCCGCCACCTTCACCGTCGGCGATGCGCCGCCGCCGGTGCCATCCCCGCCTGCGCCCGCGCCGGTGCCCGAACCGAAGCCCGACGCCCCCGTGCCCTCGCCCTGCGCAGTGGCTCCGGCAGCGTTTTCCGCGCCTTTGCCCGCCACCGGAGGAGCTTGCGCGGGGCGGACGACCACGGGCGTCCTGGGCGCCGGGACCGGGCGCGGGTCCGCCTTGCGACCCGCAGCGGCGGCTGCGCCCTCTTCGCGCGGGGCTGCGCTGCTCGGTGCGGAAGAGGGGACAGGCGCGGGCGGCGACGGAGGTTCGGCCGCAATCGTGAAGGCCCGCGTCACCGATCGCGCCACTTGCGCGGCGAGGTCCGGAGTGAACGCCCGCACCAGCCCGGCAATCACGACGACGTGGATCAGCAGCACGACCGCCGCGATCTTCCAGCGCGGTTTGTGCTCCTGCCGATATCCGCTGCGCATCATCGGCCGGTGATCGCACGGGCGTGCAAGCCGGCGCAACCTTTGACAAAGTCCGGCTTTGACAAGGCCCGGGCCACCAATCATTCCTTTCTGCGACACATCATTCACATATGCGATAATGAGGAGCAGCCATGGCGATGGACGACAGATTCGAACCGGTTGCCTGCAACCACGAAGGGATCGCACTGGAAGGTTTCGTGGCCCGGCCGCAAAGCGACGGCCCCCATGCGGCGGTGCTGATGATCCCGGGAGCCACTGGCCCTGGCCCCAGCTTCGAAGCGGCGGTGCAGGCGGTTGCCAAGGCCGGCTACGTCGCGGTCGCTGCCAGCATGTACGCGCGCGGCGCCGACATCTCGACGCCGCAGGCGGCAGGCCGACACTTCGCCGATCTCATGGAACGGCCAGAAGCCCTGCGCGCGCGCGTCGTCACATGGTTCGAGGCAGTGTGCGCCCTGCCCGGCGTCGATCCCGAGCGGGTCGCAGCGGTGGGCTATTGCTTCGGCGGCAAGTGCGTCCTCGAACTCGCCCGCAGCGGCGCACCGGTCCGGGCGGTTTCGAGCTTTCATGGCCTCCTCGCCACGCATGCACCGGCTGCGCCCGGCACCGTCAGGCCGCACATAGCCATCTGGACCGGCGGCCGCGACCCTTACGTGCCGCGCGCCGACTTCGATGCGGTGCGCGCAGAACTCGATCTGGCCGGTGCGAACTACTCCGCGACCGAGTTCGCACGCGCCCGCCACGCCTTCACCGACCCCGATCACGACGGTATCGCCGAGGGGATAGAATATGACGCGGCGGCACATCGAATTGCCTGGAGCGGCACTCTCGCCCTGCTCGAAGTGATCCTTTCGGCATGATTTGCTGAACAGGTGTTACAATTGCGCCACGCTCTCGGATTAATTCGTATTTTCGATGTATAATTCCCAATTGTGAACTGAATGTCTCACAGTTATCCTTGCAAACAGACGAGGGATTCGTAGTGTTTCCCTCAAGCAAGAAGGTCTGCCGGGCATCGGCACCAGGGAGAGAGAACAGGCGCTGACGGGGGCGTCGATCGCTGGCCGGCCATGCCGGATCCGGACGCTTCCCCATTTCGATTATCCCCAAACTCCCGCGCGGACCGGCAAGAGCCGGCCGTCCCGCAGAACCGTCTGCCGATAACGAGAACAATGTTTCCGGAGGAGAGGAGAAATCATGAGTGCAAGGAATTTCAGGAGCCGGCTCACCAGCAGCGTCGCGGTCCCGGCAATCGCCTTTGCGGGGCTGACGGCGACGCCGCTAATGGCGCAGGGCATCAACCCGGACGAGATCATCGTCACCGCCCGTCGTACCGAAGAACGCCTGCAGGACGTGCCGATCTCGATCACCGTGTTCAGCGGCGACCAGATCCAGAAGCGCAACATCGCGGTCGCCTCCGACCTTGCGGTCTTCACCCCTTCGCTCTCGGTCAACACGCGTTACGGGCCTGAGAAATCGACGTTCTCCATCCGCGGCTTCAACCAGGACGCCTCGACCGCGCCGACCGTGGGCGTATACTTCGCCGACGTCGTGGGCGTGCGCGCGCAGGGTGGCACGGCAGGCGGCAACACCGTCGGCGCGGGCGCTTTCACCGACCTCCAGAACGTGCAGGTGCTGAAAGGCCCGCAAGGCACCCTGCAGGGCCGCAACACCACCGGCGGCGCCGTGCTGCTGGTGCCGGCCAAGCCCACCGACCTGCTCGAAGCCTCGATCGAGGGGACTTACGGCAACTACGACCAGAAGCGCGTCCAGGCGATGTTCAACGCACCGCTGGCCGATACCTTCAAGGTCCGCGTCGCGATCGACCGCAACGAGCGCGACGGCTATATGAAAAACCATTCTGGCGTCGGCCCGAAGGACTTCAACGACGTCAATTACTTCTACGGCCGTCTCAGCGTCGTTGCGGACCTGACCCCGAACCTCGAGAACTACACGATCTTCCACTACAGCCGTTCGGACACCAACGGCTATGCTTCGCACTACGAGTTCTGCGATTCCAACCCCGGCGATCCGCGTCAGATCAACCCGGCGACGATCTCACCCATCAACCCGAACGGCAGCAAGTACAGCATCAGCCGCTACTACACCTCGCTGGCCGCCTGCGACCAGATCGCCCGTCAGACCGCGCGCGGCGACGGCCCTCTCGACGTCGATGTGAGCGATCCCGACCCGCGCATGTTCCTGCGCACCTGGCAGGCGATCAACACGACGACCTGGCAAGCCAGCGACACGATCACGATCAAGAACATCGTCAGTTACGGCGAATACCGCGAGCAGAGCCAGTTCCAGCTCTACAGCGACAACTTCACGGTGCCGGACACGGCGATCACCCGTTATTACGCGGCGCGCAGAGGCCCGCAGATCGGCCAGCCGTTCGACTACATCCAGCTCGGCACCCAGCCCGGCCACGATGCGGCCGCAGAATCCACCACCACCGAGGAACTGCAGATCCAGGGGCGCTCGGCCGACGGCAAGTTCAACTTCGTGGTCGGCGGCTATCTCGAATTCAGCCGGCCGCTCGGCTACAACCAGCAACGTACCGGAATCTACGGCAACTGCGTTGATCCGGGGGTCCTGAACTGCTCGGGCGGCCTGCCACTGTCCGACAGCGCCCCGATCCCGGGCACCATCATCTCGGAATCGCGCACGCAACTGGCGTTCGACAACCACGGTGTCTTCGCGCAAGGCACCTATCGCTTCACGGACCAGCTGGCACTGACCCTTGGCGGGCGCTGGACGTTCGACAAGATCGCGGGCTATTCCGAAAGCAATCGCCGCGTGTTCGCCAGCGTGCCCGGTGTCGGCTACGTGCTTTCGAACTGGGTGTGCAACGACAACCTGAACCATGCGACCGTCAATCTGATCGCCAACGGCGGCGACCTGACGGCATGCGGCACGCGGATCACCGTCAAGTCGAACAAGCCGACGTGGCTGATCGACCTCGACTTCAAGCCGACGCCCGATACCCTGATCTATGCCAAGTACGCGCGCGGCTATCGCCAGGGTACGGTGAACTTCACCAATCCGGGGCTGGAGACCGCCCTTCCCGAGAAAGTCGATGCCTACGAGGTCGGCGCCAAGCTGACATTCCGCGGAGCCCTGCCCGGCTATCTCAACGTCGCCGGGTTCTGGAACGATTTCTCGAACCAGCAGGTATTCGGCGCGCTCATTCCCAAGCCCGAAAGCGGATTGGTCGGCGGCTCGGCGATCATCAACGCGGGTAAATCCGTCATCAGAGGCGTCGAGGTGGATGCAGGCGTGACCCCGTTCCAGGGGCTGCGGCTCTCGGCGGGATATGCCTACCTCGACACCAAGCTCAAGGACCTCGTCACGCCCACGCTCTCGGCGGACAGCCCCTTCCTGCAGATCATCCCGCGCGGGCGGATCGGAGGTCCGCTGACCTACTCGCCCAAGCACAAGCTGACGCTCTCGGGCGATTACTCGGTTCCGCTGGGCGACAACATCGGTGAGCTGAACTTCGGGGTGGTCTTCACGTATACGGCCAGACAGTTCGTCGATGGGAACCTGCAGATCCCCGGCTACAGCCTGCTGAACCTCAATGCCGGCATCACCGACGTGGGCGGCTCGGGCTTCGACGTGGTCGTCTTCGCGCAGAACGTCACCAACAAGCACTATCGCACCACGTCGGGCGGCGGCTACGATTCTTCGGGTATCGGCGACTTCATGTACGGCCCGCCGCGCATGTACGGGGTGCGCCTCAAGTACGCCTTCGGGCGCTGATCTTGCACGACACGAACCCCGCGCTACCGAGTGCGCGGGGTTTCGTTACGGCCCTTCGCGGCCGGACCTTGGGCCACGCCGTCGCCGGCGTGGCCCTTTTCATGGGAAGCTAGGCGGCGCCCAGCAATCCGAAGCTGTCGTGCCGCATCACCGCCTTGCCGAGCCGATCGACGAATTGGACAATGATCGGTGGATCGACGCGGCGGGTGATCGACCATAGGTAATAGCCGTAGGTCACGCCTTCACGGTACTGCATCCAGGCGTCCGCTTCGGACGGCATGTCCATTCCGTGCCCGCGCATCATCGAGAGGTACTCGCCCAGCAGGCGGCGCTCCTCGACCTCGGCCACTTCGGTCGGCAGCACCGCGTTCAGGTGATAGGCCACGTCGAGCGCCCAGCCCCCGCGCTGGAGCAGTTGCCAGTCGATCACGCCCATGCCCTCGGGCGTACGGAAGACGTTGCCCGCATGGGCGTCGCCATGGATCATGAACTGCGGCCGCCCGCCGTCGCGCGCGGCGAGTTCCCTGATCGCCGCCGCAAGATTGGCGGCGCTGCGCACGCGGGGCGATAGGTTGTCGCCGCGCGGTCCGTCGAGCAGGTCTTGCAAGGCCTCGGGCGTGACGTAGCTCATCTTCGCTAGGTCCGCCGCGCGCGGGCGAATCCAGTCGGCGCCATCGAGGAAATCGCTGCGCGCATGGAGCAGGGCGAGTTGCTTCAGGCTCTCCAGCGCGTCGTCCGCCGTGAAGGGATCGAGCGCCGAGCAGAACCGCGCGCCATCGACGATGAGGTCGCGCATGATCGTCACGGCCTGCTGCGCCTCGCGGTCGATCACGGTGGCGACGCAATCGGGCACACGCACGGCGATCACGGGCGCGACCTTGTTGTAGAAGTCCGACTCGAGCACGCAGGTCGGCCCGCCGCGCGCGGTCATCGCGTCCACGTCGAGCAGGCCCTTGAGACAGAACCCCAGCCGCTCGCCGTCTTCGAAGGTGACGGCGAAGCGCACTTTGGTGGCGACGTTGCGGATCACTTCGACCTGTTCGACCTGCGCGATGGCGCGCCCGGCCGCGATTTTGCCCAGCGCTCCCGCCAGCCACTGCGGATCGAGCGCCTGTTCCAGCGTCGCCGGAACCGTGACTTGCGGCTGCGCCGGGCGCGGCCTTTCGAGGACTTGAGACATGCCTTTTCCCTTTCCCGATATCTATTCCTTCGGCTTGACCTAATTCGCCATTTCGGTCCATCCTTCGCAATATAGAATTTCATCGGTCAAGCGATGGTAACAGAACGGGAGAGGCCGATGGGCAAGCCGCTGGAAGGCATCAAGGTCGTGGAAGTCGCGATGTGGGCCTTCGTGCCGGCTTGCGGCGGGATGCTGGCGGACCTTGGCGCCGACGTGATCAAGATCGAGCCGCCGACCGGCGATCCGCTGCGGGGGCTTTCGATCGGCGGTCTTGGCGGCGGGAAAATCGACTATTCGTGGGAGAGCTACAACCGGGGCAAGCGCTCGGTGACGCTCGATCTCAAGCAGGCGGCCGGGCGCGCGGTGCTGGACCGGTTGCTGGAGGACGCCGACGTGTTCCTCACCAATCTGCTGCCCCCGGCGCGGCGGACGATGCGGATCGACGAGGAGACGATCCGGGCGGAGTATCCTGGCCTTATATACGCCAGCGGCAGCGCGCTCGGCCCCAATGGCCCCGACCATGAGAAAGGCGGCTACGATGCCATCACCTTCTGGGCGCGCGGGGGCATCTCGTCCTCGCTGACCGAGCCCGAGGCGCCGCATCCGGTAGGTCCGCCGGGACCGGCATTCGGCGATACGATATCGGGCGCGATGCTGTCGGGCGCGATCTGCGCCGCCATCGCCAAGCGGGCGCTGACCGGCGAGGCTTCGGCTGTGGACGTCTCGCTGCTGGGCACCGCCCTGTGGTCGATGCAGCGCTACGTCTGCCAGGCGACGGCGGACGGGGTGCAGAAGTTCCCCAAGCCGCCCGCCGACAAGCCCAACAACGTGCTCGTCAGCAACTACCGCACGGCCGACGGGCGTTTCCTCGCGCTCTGCATGCTGCAGGCCGACAAGTACTGGGCGCCCTTCTGCGAAGCCGCCGGACGGCCCGACCTCGCCGCCGACCCGCGCTTCGCCGACGCCGCCGCACGCAAGGCGAACATCGATGCCTGCTATGCCGAAGTGAAGGCGCTGTTCGCCGGCAAGACGCTCGCCGAATGGAAGGTGATCCTCTCGCGCCAGTCGGGCCAGTGGGACGTCGTGCAGGACGTCGGCGAAATGAAGGACGATCCGCAGGCGCAGGCCAACGGCTACCTCAAGCGCGTGGACTACGGCGACGGCACGCAGATCCCGATGATCGGCCTGCCGATGGTGTTCGACGGCACGCCGCTGTCCTCCACCCGCTCGCCCGACCTCGGGGCGCACAGCGACGCGGTGCTGGAGAGCCTGGGCTACTCCGAGGACGAGATCATCGACCTCAAGGTGCAGGGTGTGGTGTTCTGATGCGCAAGCTGCCGAAGCTGGAGCCGGAAACCGCCTTCTACTGGACTTGCGGAGCGGACGGGCGCTTGCGCATCCAGCGCTGCGGACAATGCGGAACCTACCAGCACCCGCCCTTCCCGCGCTGCTCGGGTTGCGGCAGCGAGGCCGTCGCCCCCGCGCCGGTTTCCGGCAAGGGCCGCCTCGCCAGCTACACGGTGAACCATGAGGCGTGGGTGCCGGGGCTGGACGTGCCCTTCGTGTTCGGCGTCGTCGAGCTGGCGGAGCAGGCACAGCTTTACGTCTTCACCAATGTCCTTGGGAAAGAGGTGCGCATCGGCATGCCGCTGACGGTCGAGTTCGAGCACCACGACGATGTCTGGCTGCCGATGTTCCGGGAGGACAGGGAATGACCCTCCTCCCCGAAAAGCAGGTGTGCATCACCGGCGCCGCGCAGTCCGAGGTCGGCCGTCCCTCCCCCCGCACCGCGCTGCAACTGACCGCCGACTCCTGCCTCGCCGCCATTGCCGACGCGGGGCTCTCTCCCTCGGACATCGACGGGATCGCCACATATCCCGGCAAGAGCAGCGAAGGCGGCGGGATCGCGCCCGTCAGCCCCTCCGAAGCGGCCGCCGTGCTCGGCATCGAGCCGCGCTGGATTCTCGCCTCCGCCGAGGGGTTCAGCCACATGGCGCCGATCTTCAACGCGGTGACCGCGATCGCCTGCGGCCTCGCCCGTCATGTCGTGGTGTTCCGCAGCGTCGCGCAGGCGCAGGCACGGCTGGTGTCGCGCGCATCCACGCTGATGTCCGGCGCGCGTGACCGGGTGGACGGCAACAACGCCTGGACGGTGCCCTACAACGCGCTTTCGCCGATCAACACTTTCGCGCTCTACGCGCAGGCCTATTTCGACAAGTACGGCGCCGACGAAGCGCAACTGGGCGCCATCGCCGTCAACAACCGCGCCAACGCCGCGCACAATCCCAACGCGATATACCGCAAGCCGCTCAGCCTCGACGACTATCTTGCGGCGCGGGTGATCTCCTCGCCGCTGAGGCTGTTCGACTGCGACAGCCATATCGACGGCTCGACCGCGATCGTCCTGTCGCACCGGGATGCGGCGAAGGACTTGCGCAATCCGCCGCTCCATATCGAGGCGATGGGCATGGCCGTGGG